>JBFFCW010000014.1:0-23975 GCA_041559695.1 Desulfobacterales bacterium | reverse complement strand
TCAGGCAGGCATTCCCATCTGGGGCATGTCCATTGCCTTATTGGATAATTTCTGGCCGATATTTGGTGTGTTTTACATGCCGGCCACCGGCGATTTGTTTCACGCCCGGGCAGGCAAAGACGCCTTCTGGGGCAATGACAAAATCCGCATACCCGGTGGCGACATTATCGATAATGAAAGCCTTCTGTTGACCTACTCCCGATTCAACCAAAACTACCGGTCGAACTTTCCGGGTAAAATCCGATCTTTGGGATGTGCATCCGCTCATATCTGTTACGTGGCCATGGGCCGCGCTGATGCCGCCGTCATCACCAATGAATCCTTTCAGGGGCTGGCAGCCGCCCGGGTGATTTTAGAAGCAGCCGGCGGAAAAATCTGTAAAATTGATGGCAGCGATTTCCACCTCAATGAATACCTGGACGGACAACGCATCAGCGATCATCTTATCGTGGCATCTCCGGAAAACCTTTCTCAAGCGAGAAGTTTTCTCAAACCGCAATAGCAATGTGTGATTTTGATCAATGCGCTTATTCACCGCCCAATTGTTTGCATTTGTCCTTTTTATTAGTTTTTTTTGTTTTCCTTCCGATCAAGATGCCGCTGAAAATATAACGAATGGGCAAATTGTCCTGACGAGTTCGGTAGCACCGGCGGAACAACCACCGGTAAATCCGCAAAGCAAGGATTCCTGGGATCTGCCGCAATCGTATAAAGTTGAATTCCTGTTCGGCTCGTTTTTGTTGTTCATCGGCCTCACGACCATCGTCCTGTCCCTTTTTCGCTGGAAAGCAAACGACCTGTCTTTGATTTCTTTTGGCGCCTTTTGTTTTGTCTACGGCGCTCGCACCAATGCGTTGCAGTTTCTTGGCAAAGGCTGGAAATCCTCTGTTCGGCGACTGTGGCAGATCCAAATTGTCTTCTCAATCATTGCCATTGCGGTGAGCGGCTATTTACAGGATCCTGCTGCGGCGATGGGCTTATACGAAAATATTGAGCCTTTGCTGCATAAAGGACACGGGGACGCCTTCCTTGAAGGTTTCGGTTTTTTCATTTTTATTGGCTGTCTGATTTACGCTGTAGCGCATCGGTTCTTTCAAAATGAAAAAGAACTGATTACCCTTTCCCATGAACTCGAGACCGCACAGCAAATCCAGTCTTTCATTTTGCCCGGTGAAGGTGTTGATCTTGAGAATCTTCAAATCGCCGCCCGCTATGTTCCCATGGCATCCGTTGCAGGTGATTTTTATGATTTTGCAAAAGTGGACGAACAGCGATTGGGCATACTCGTCGCCGACGTCTCCGGCCACGGGGTGCCGGCATCGCTCTTTATCTCAATGGTAAAGATTGCTTTTGCTTCCAATACAACCCATGCCGCCAATCCATCCGAAGTCCTCGCTGGCATCAACAAGGTGTTGTGCGGAAAGCTTGAAAGCGATTTCGTCACTGCCGGATACCTTTACCTTGATACTCAAGAAAAAAATATGGCTTATGCCGGTGCGGGCCATATGCCGCTGCTATTGTGGCGCACGGCAGAGAAAAAAATTCTTGAATTTCGTGAAAAAGGGACCGTCCTGGGGCAATTTGAGGATATTCAATTCAAAAATATTCATATTCCGCTCCAGCCGGATGATCGCATTATCCTCTACACCGATGGAATTGTCGAAACGTTCAATTCAGCTCACACACTTTTTGGTTTCGAACGCTTAAAAGAATTCATCGTGTCCAACGCCCAGCTCCCGGCGGGTCAATTTGCAGACGCGCTCATCCGGCAAATATTCAACTGGTCGGGGAAGCCTTCAGAAGAAGCGCTGGATGACGATCTTACCTTAATCGTGGCAGATTATCAGCATGCTTAAAATCTTTGACGATGATCCATCAAAATCCACTATGCCCTGGGCGGCGCCGCATGAATGGCGGGCTGTCAATCGGGCTATCAGATTTCATTTAGATCGTTACCCCGAGGATTTTAAGCCGGTGGTGTTTTGCGCGCGAAAATTAAAGCACCACCTGAAATCTATTTTTCCCTTTGTGCATGGGTTATGTACCGATTCCTGCCCATGGTGTCCGGAACCGTGCTGCCTGAAAGCCAGCGTCTGGTTTGATTTTAAAGACCTGTTGTTTTTGCATTTCAATCAGCAACCCATTCCGTCGGCTCAACCGAAAGCCAATTTGAGCATGCCCTGCAGATACCTGGGGCCAAGAGGTTGCCGGCTGCCGCGCATCGCCCGACCCTGGATCTGCACCTGGTATCTTTGCCCGACGCAAACCGCAAAATTGAGAAATGGTCATCAAGCAAAACGCAAATTATTAAATGGGGCCAGAGCGCAAATTAAATTAGAACGCAATTTGCTCGAAAACGAATTCATCCGGGTTATTTCATGAGTGACAAATTGCGGTTTTTAAGACAGGATTAACAGGATTAATTTGATTTCTTTCGCAAAGCCAATAACAAATCTGAAAAATCCTGTAGATCCTGTCTAATTTAAATATCTCTTAAAAATGAGTCTTAAATTAAAACAAATACCAAAACCGATCTATCTCAGATACATTTTGTTGAATATCCCGGGATTGGCGGCGGTTATTCTGATCTTGATTATTATCCAGCACTGGGTCGTGCTGCCGGTATGGCTTTTCTGGAGTATCATCGTTTTTTGGGTTGTCAAAGACGCACTGCTGTTTCCCTTTGTCTGGCGGGCCTACGACTGGGAGCGGCCCGGCCAATCCCGGTCGATGGTCGGCGAGCGCGGTATTGCCAAAGAGCGACTGGCGCCAGCGGGATATGTCCAGGTCCACGGAGAGCTATGGCGAGCGGTAGTAATCGATGACGGGCCAGCGATTGAGATGGGGCAGTCCGTCAAGATTGTCAAAATGGACGGGCTTACCCTGTTTGTCGAGCAGGTAACGCCAGTTGAATAAAGCCCGAATTGATCGAAAATCTGGAGGACATCCTGAAATGCTGGGTAAAGCGCATTCAATTTGCCTCAGGGTAAATACAGGGCCTTTTTCTGGCTGAATGTCGGCGCTCCACCCGACGCATCAGACCGGATGATGGCCTCATTACCGGTGGGTGCATTTTTTGCTCGGGGTTTCCGGGAACAGCGGGTATTTATGCTTCCATCAAAAAATTTGGTTTGGGTTCAATCTGGCGCCAGCTCTGTAAAAAGTGCCTGGAATGATGATGCGTTTGTTGCCAGTATGCTGGCGGCGCTACCGGAACAAGCGTTAAGGTCCCGGCTTTGCCAATTGGCTCCAAATTATTTTGGCCACCAATGAAATTGTGCTATAATTTCAGAATACGTATGCTTTGTTTTGCCCCTTACCCGTTTGACCATAAACCTAATTGAGCGAAAGCTGAGGTTGCCCCAGCTTCGAGGCGCCCAAGGGCGAAGCTGTAGTTGTCTACCGCAAGCCCCTGGCAACGCGAAAGATGGGGTGAGATCGGCGTTCCCGAAGGGTAAACAAAACGAAAAGATTTTGTTTACGATCAATTAGGGCTTAAGCCGATCACGGCCGAGTTTTAATTATGGACAAGGATTCAGCCGAAGACCCTAAAATTATCGATTGCCCTCAATGCCGCATTAAAAATCCCATTGAGTCTGATATTTGTTATAACTGCGGCGCCTCTTTGCATGAACACGAGCCGCCGGCAAAAAAAGCCGGTCGCCCCTGGCTTGCGGTTGTCGTATTTGTCCTTTTTGTCGTGGGCGCTTTTTATTTCTATTACCGTTCGGGCAGCACCCCTCCACCATCGTCCCGATCGAATCTTATTTCCGAAATAAAGCCGGTGACGCCACCCCCTGCACAAACCCGCTTGCCCGAGAAGGCTTCCGTTGTCAAAGCCGTCACTGAAACTGAAGTTGATACCGAACAGATCAATATTCCGGTCGGACTGCTTCGGATCAGGGATGTCGCCGGCCATCTGCTTTCGGAAATCATGGTGCCGGTGGTTGGCGGCGGCTGGGTTGCGCTGCCCACCCGGGAAATTATCGGCGGTTCCAGCTGGGTGCTACAGATGAGTGCCGGAGGCCGGCAGGATATTGAAAGCGGCATCATAAATGATCTGGATCAAATCAGCCTGTGGCGGATCCCGGAAGATCAAAGCCTTGAAAGCCCCGCGCTTTATCCCTGGTCTGCGGGCAAGCCGCTGACATGGCTGGCGCTCAGATCCCAGGATGCGCCGGAGCCGTTACAGGTCGGCGGTATCGGCAGACAGGGAAATTTTAATAAAGGTTCCTTGCCGGAGGATATAAACGATCCCGGCGTGTTTATTCAGGATGGCCGTGTGGTGGGTTGGACATTCGGCGATTTGATCGACGGCGCATTTTTATGGACCGGCGATGTGGGTCGTAATCTCAAACCCGAAATCCGGGTTGATGATTATTATCGACTCACCTTCGCCAACGGCCGGGAAGAAGAGTTCGTGCGGGCACTTGCCATGGGAGATGACGACTCGAGTTTAGATCGCCTGGCAGCGTTTGCCCGGGCCTTTCGGATCGATCCCAGGCTTACGGACGGCCTGACGCCCGACTATCTGAAACCCGAGGCCGTGATCAGCCAAATGCGGTTGCTGCTTGCGCGCGCGGTTCAAGAAGGCTTTGGATTCCAGGCGGCCAGCTATTTTGATGCCGAGGTGCTTGCTCAGGCAGATGATGTCTCCTTGATGTCGGAGGTGGTCATTCTGACTGCAGAAAGCTTCGGCCAGGAAGAGGCGCTCAATTTAACGGAAAATGCGATCGAAGATTTGAAGCCAAAAAGCAATCGTGAAAAAACGCAGTTAAATGAACTTCATTCCGGTCTTTATCAAAGGTGGTTAAATGAGCTGATTGAAGGCGGAAATATTGAGGATGCCTGGCGGGTATATGCACGCGGCGGACAACAGCGGCCGGAGGACCTCAACATTTATCTGTTCGGTGTAAAACTGGCTCTGACCGAAGACGACTGGGAAACGGCGGAAAGGATTTTGGATGCCAGGGAATATCCTCCGGCTCTGCGCGACCAGGTCAGAAACCTGCAGGCGCAGATCTCCGAATTGAAAGGTCAACAGGGAAAAATTGTCATCCGCTTTGCACCGGGCACCCGGCAAATACCGGTGACGGCCTCAATCAATCAGGGGACCTCACAGGAATTTATTGTTGATACAGGGGCATCGATGGTCACCATACCGTATTCGACCGCCAGAATTCTTGGTATCGGTATATCCGTCCGAAATCCGCGCCGCAAGGTCTTTACGGCCAGCGGTGAGCTTTATGCACCTGAAGTCGTTCTGGACTCAATTACTTTAGAGGGTTTTGAAACTTATAATGTTAAAGCACTGGTGTTGGATATTCCCAATCAACCCGGTTTGGGTCTGCTGGGCTTAAATTATCTGCGCCGCTTTAGAATGGATTTGAATACCGATGACGGGCTGTTGATGCTGGCACCGAGATAGAATTTTATGAAAAAGGTTATTCTGATATTACTGATTGTGCTGGGGATTGCTGATTTTCTGTACGGAATTTTTTACCAGGATCGAATCAGCATCATCGCAGGCGCCGGCATTGTTTTGATTGCCCTCTATATTACCCGGAATCTGAAGAAAGACCAAAAAAAAGGCCAGGACTAGCGCTACTGCGCAACTGGATCCGGCTAGGCTGCCCATCCAAAACAAAGCCATTTTTTCTGCTTTAAAAATCTTCGATAACGCTTCCTTTTTTCACAAAATTTTCAATGTGACTCTGGGAATTTACCAGCGAATGCATGGCGGTTTCGAATCTGACATAAACCGGATCATCTTCTCCGAGCAGCGATTGTGCTTTTTGCAGGATTTTCAACCCCTGTGCCAGATGGGCATTGATATCATTTAATATCGCCTTGCGCTTGCGGTGTCTTTCCCGTTCTTTTGCAATTACCGGCAGCAATCGCTGAATCGAATACTCTACCAGAGCGTCTCGCGGCGCATTGAATTGCCGCGATGTTTGTTCCAGGCAGGACAGCGTGCGCCGGCTGACCACAAAGGTTTTTTGAACCCGATCCAGGGCGTCAAACACTTCATCTTCGATTTCGTTTGCAATGACGTTTAACGATTGCACATCCTCGATCAAATGATCAAAGAGTGATTTTTGTTTGATTCCCAGTTGCGTGGCCACGATACTGAGTACGTCGATGGCCCTGGCGGATAACTTAAAGGTTGCACGAACCGATTGCCGGCCCCTTAAGTCAGCCGGTGACGGCAAGGGTAAGGTTATTTCTTGAAACGTCGAATTTTTACTTTTTTTTGCCATTTTGCCCTGCCTTTTCGTTTTTAGCGCGTAGTGCAAGCTTCATTACTGCATTCCATATATTATTATTAATAATATTGCAATATGCTTATTTCAAGCAATAAGCATAAGGTGTCTGGTGTCAGAAAACAGAAGTCGGATGGCAGGAGGCAGAGAGCGGAAGACAGAATCTCATTATTTCTAACGCCTTCAGGCTCGTATTGCTGACACCCGAAACCTGCCTCCTGACACCTTATGATCTAAATGTGAACCGATAAACATAATCCCAGCTTCGCATTAATTTTCATGCAAGATTCAGGTAATAAGGCGGGTTTGGGCTAAGACGGCTTTATTGAAAGCGGTCGTAGGCGGCCTGATATTGCATTTGATCGATATAGGCGTATCGTCTCAGGGCATCTAAAATCCAGCGGGCTTTCCATTTCAGCCAATCGTCATTTTCGGTGGGATTGATTTTTAGCGGTTGCGGAATGACGGCCACCAAACGAACCATTTCCTCCAGGTTCAGCTGGCCAACCGTTTTGTTAAAATAATTTTGTGAGGCCGCCTCGACGCCAAATACCCCCGGTCCCCATTCGATAACATTGAGGTAAAGGGCAAAGATCCGATCTTTGCTTAAATTACGTTCTAGGCTTATGCTGATCAATAATTCTTTGATTTTTCGAATGACGCTTTTTTCAGTGGACAGGTAAAGATTCTTTGCCAGTTGCTGGGTAATGGTGCTGGCACCCCGCACATATTCCCCCTTTTTCCAATTTTTTTTAAGCGCTTCTTTTAATTCAGCAAAATCCACACCGTTGTGTTGATAAAAGCTGGCGTCTTCTGTAATCCGGACCGTTTCGCGCAGCAGTTTCGGTATCGCTTCAAAATCAATCCATTGCTGACGGATTCTGAACTTGTGATCGATTTTCTTCGCCTCCCGGTAGCGCTGTACCATTAATGCCGTGCTTCGGGGATTTTTAATTTTTAACCCGCTGACATCCGGCAAGCTCAGGTAAAAATAAAACCCCGCGGTAGCCAAAACCGAAAGGATGACGATACCGATTATTTTAAAAGCGGCTTTCATGCAAGATTCAGGTATTAATATTTTACCAGACAGACCCCAGAGGAAGAATTCAAAACAGATACGGCGACGATTGCCATTTAAATTATAATCTCTGTTTACGCTGTGATCTCTGTGTTGAATAAAACTTACACGATATTTAATAGCTCGATTTTTGCTTGAAAGAAAGATTTTTTTTAAAAAGGAAAGGGCGGTGCTCGCATTGTGAGCGCCGCCCTTTTCACGACATTTTTCATATAACTTTCGGATCAGTTAACTTCCTCATACTCTGCATCGACCACTTCTTCACCGGCATTAGACGCGCTATCGGCAGCGGAATTATGCACACCGCCTGCAGCGGCGCCATAAGGTTGTCCCTGCGGCGAAGCCTGTTGATATGCTGAGGCCGCCAGCGTATGGGCTGTCTGAGTCAATGTTTCCGTCAGGCGTTTGATTTCAGCGATGTTCTCACCTTCGATTTCACGCTTGAGGCTGGCAACGGTCTGCTCAACGTCGGCCCGTATACCGCTGTCCACCTTTTCACCCAATTCACCAAGGGTTCTTTCGGTGGAATAGATCAGGCCATCAGCTGAATTGCGGGCTTCCGCCAGCGCTTTTTTATTTTTATCGTCTGCTGCATGAAGCTCGGCGTCTTTGATCAGTCGATCAATTTCATCCTGGGATAAGCCTGAAGAGTGGGTGATCCGAATCGACTGCTGTTTGCCGCTGGCGGTATCCCTGGCGGATACTTCCACAATCCCATTGGCATCGATATCAAAGGTCACTTCAATCTGTGGGGTTCCGCGGGGTGCCGGGGGAATGCCCGTCAACTCAAAGCGCCCCAATGATTTGTTGCCCGGCGCCATTTCACGCTCACCTTGCAGCACGTGAATCGACACTGCCGGCTGGTTGTCTTCGGCAGTTGAAAAAATTTCACTCTTTTTAGCCGGGATAGTGGTATTTTTGTCGATCAGCCGGGTCATTACGCCACCCAGGGTCTCAATGCCCAGCGAAAGCGGCGTAACATCAAGCAGCAACACATCTTCAACGTCACCTTTTAAAACACCACCCTGGATGGCCGCTCCCATGGCAACCACTTCATCGGGATTGACGCCTTTGCTGGGTTCTTTGCCGAAAATGCGTTTTACCCGCTGCTGAACGGCCGGCATGCGGGTCATGCCGCCTACCAGAATAACCTCATTGATATCTGTCGCAGAAAGACCGGCATCTTTTAAAGCCACGCGGCACGGCTGTTCAAGGTTATCCAGCAATTCGCTGACGAGACCTTCGAGTTTGGCACGGGTGATCTTTAAATTCAGATGCTTGGGGCCGCTGGCATCTGCGGTGATAAATGGCAGATTGACGTCGGTTTGAACCGAGGTGGACAATTCAATCTTGGCCTTTTCAGCGGCCTCTTTTAAACGCTGCAAGGCCATTTTATCATTTCGCAGATCAATTCCCTGATCCTTTTTGAATTCATCGGCCAGGGAATCAATGAGTTTGAGGTCAAAATCTTCACCTCCTAAATGAGTATCTCCGTTTGTGGCTTTCACCTCAAAAACACCGTCGCCGATTTCAAGAATCGACACGTCGAAAGTGCCGCCGCCCAGGTCAAACACCACGATTTTTTCATCGGTTTTCCTGTCCAGACCATAGGCCAAGGCGGCTGCGGTGGGCTCATTGACAATGCGCAA
Source organism: Desulfobacterales bacterium (assembly GCA_041559695.1). Taxonomy (GTDB): domain Bacteria; phylum Desulfobacterota; class Desulfobacteria; order Desulfobacterales; family JAHEIW01; genus JAHEIW01. Next base: position 14,985 of record JBFFCW010000014.1, on the reverse strand, counting down.
TACATTCAGACCGGCAATTTTGCCGGCATCTTTGGTGGCCTGCCGCTGACTGTCGTTAAAATAGGCCGGAACCGTAATTACCGCATCGGTAATCTTTTCACCCAGATACGCTTCAGCCGTCTTTTTGATATTGGCCAGAATAAAAGATGAAATTTCAGCGGGGCTGTGTATTTTGTCCCGCAAGCGTATCGCGACGTCACCGTTGGCGGCCTTTTCAATTTTATAAGGCAAAACCGGGATGTCCTTTTGCACTTCCGCCGAATCATATTTACGGCCGATCAGCCGTTTAATTCCAAAAACGGTGTTTTCGGGATTGGTGACTGCCTGTCTTTTGGCAATTTGCCCCACCAGGCGCTCCTGGTTATCTGAAACGGCCACCATCGAAGGGGTTGTGCGACCGCCTTCCGGGTTGGTTATAATTTTTGTGTCGCCGCCTTCCATAATTGCAACACAAGAGTTGGTTGTACCAAGGTCAATTCCGATAATTTTGCTCATGACAAATTCCTCCTCAAGTTAATTATTTTTATTTAGATTAAGGTTATCGTTTTGTTTAACCGCCGCGTGCCGCATTGAGGTATCTAGCTGCCGAACGCTATATATCAAAACGTTCAATCATTTGTCCCTTGACGACAAAGGCCTCGATATGGGTCCGGGCACCGATTAAGGTCTCAATAGAACCCTTGAATTTGGCCGTTGCCGGGTCTTCTTCTCCGAGATCCGCTTTAATTTCTTCGAGCAGCATTAATCCCCGGCTTAAAAAATATTCGATTTCGTTTAAGATATTTTTGCGTTTTTCATGCTTTGCCCGCTCCCGGGAAATGATCGGCAATAGCCGCTGGATGGATAGTTCCACCAGCGCATCCCTGGAGGTGTTAAATTGCTCGGCTGTCTCTTCAAGAGAAATCAGGGCCTTGCGGCTGATCACAAACGTTTTTTGAACGCGCTCCAGCGCATTGAACGCTTCGGGATCGATTTCCCGAGCTATCCTGCGCAGGGATTGGGTATCTTCAATTAAATGGTCAAAAATCGATTTTTGTTTGATACCCAGATGAACCGCCAAAATGCCAAGAGCGTCTATGGCCTTGGCGGACAATTTAAAAGTTGCCCTTACCGATTGCCGGCCCCTTAAATCAAAAGAAGAGGGCTGTGGCAAAGTTATTTCATTCATAACCATCAAATTTTCTTTAAATTCCATTGATGAGCACCTCCCGCCGTCACACGGTGTTTCTACCGGCTGCTTTCATTACTATATTATAATACAAATTTAAAGTAATGCAATAAAAAAATTTAATTATATATTGACAACAACCAAATAATATTTATTTTATTGATCAGAAAAAGGAATGTTAATATTTGAAGTCCAAAATAAATTTATCTTAAGGAGGGTTTTAAAATGATGAACTTAGTCAGATGGAATCCATGGAGAGAAATGAACACGTTGCAGCATCGATTGAATCATCTGCTTGCTGATTCTTTTTTCCAGCCCGGTCGATCAGAAGATGAGGTGAGCCTGGGGACCTGGCACCCGGTGGTGGATATGTATGATGAGGATGACAGAATTATCATCAAAGCGGAACTTCCCGGATTGGAAAAGAAGGACATTTCGGTTGATGTCAAAGATCAGGTTTTAACGCTCAGTGGCGAGCGCAACCATGACAATGAGGTCAAAGAGGAGAATTACTATCGCCGCGAAAGGGCCTACGGAAAGTTCCAGCGTTCCTTCAGCTTGCCGGCTGATGTGAATTCGGACAATATCAAAGCCGATTTTAAAGACGGCTTGCTGAAAATTGAAGTGCCCAAACCCGAGAAGCAAAAGCCCAAAGAAATCACGGTTCACTGATGACTTCTGCCTTCAACCAGCCCATAGCCCATTGACCGTGGGCTATCAAACGCCAACAACAAAAAATAGGGCGACGGAATCGTCGCCCTATTTTTTTTTAAACGGGCTATGCAATACTTCTTAATTGTCTTATATTATACATCAGGCATAAAAACGCAAAGGATGACAATAGAATAAATTTATTTCATTCCCTTCGTGTACGTTGTGCCTTTGTGGTGCTATATTTTTTTAAACGTTCAGGTGAGGATTAAACGCATGTACAAGCCTAGGGGCAAAATTCGCCGATTTTTAAGTGTTTTCTGGAACAGTGTTTCCCTCTTACGAAGAATTGTCGGTAATCTGTTGTTTCTTTTGCTCATCATCTTTTTCATTGCAATTGTATTTTTTGACAGCGGAGAAGCGGTGCCCGACGGTGCGGCCCTGATTCTATCGCTCGAAGGCAATATCGTCGAACAGCAAACCGAAATCGTGCTTGCCAGGGAAGAAACGCTTCTCAAAGATGTTATCGCTGTTATCGATTTTGCCAAAGACGATGAGCGCATCGAAGTGCTGGTCCTGGACCTCAGGAAAATGGAAAAAGCCGGTATAAGCAAACTTCAGTCCATTGGCACGGCTCTTGAGCGCTTTAGCAGCAGCGGCAAGCAAATTTTTGCATTCGGCGATTATTTCAATCAGCAGCAATACTATCTGGCGGCCCATGCCGACAGGCTTTATTTGAACCCCATGGGGGCGATCCTGCTGCAGGGCTTCGGCCTTTACCGTAAATATTATAAAACGGCTTTGGAGAAGTTACAGATCCAGTTTCATGTCTTTAAAGTCGGCACCTATAAATCAGCTCTCGAACCCTTTTTACGGGACAGCATGTCCGATTACGCCAAAGAGGCCAATCTCGCCTGGCTCACCGTTTTATGGGATTTTTACAAAGTCGATGTGGCTTCGAGGCGGGGATTTCGGCCGCAGGATCTGGATGACTTGATCAATAACCTTCCGGGTCATCTGGCGCAAGCCGATGGAGATGCCGCCCTGATGGCCTTAAATCTGGGCCTGGTGGATGAGCTCAAAACCCGTGATGAGGTTCGCCAGGAACTGATTGAACGACTGGGTGAGGATAAAGACGGCCTTAGCTTTAAACAGATTGCCTTCGATGAATATTTAAGCCGCATTCGCCCTGATCTGATCAAAAGCCGTCCGGCCAAGGACAAAGTCGGCATCATTGTTGCCAGCGGCATTATCATGGACGGAGAGCAGCCGTCCGGCAGAATCGGCGGTGACACCATGGCGGATCTGCTGGTTCAGGCGCGTGAAGATGAAAACATAAAGGCTGTGGTGGTTCGAGTCGATAGCGGCGGGGGCAGTGCGACCGCCTCTGAGGTCATTAGCAGAGAGATCGAACTGACCCGTCAAGCCGGCAAACCGGTTTTCGTATCCATGGGATCCGTTGCTGCATCCGGCGGGTACTGGATTGCCGCACCTGCCGATCAAATCTGGGCGACACCCACAACGATTACCGGCTCGATCGGGATTTTCGGGGCCTTCCCGACTTTTGAAAAGAGCCTGAAATCCCTGGGCATCACCAGTGATGGTGTCGGTACCACCAGACTTTCAGATGCTTTTGATCCCAGCCGGCCGCTAAATGACCTGGTGGCACAATCAATGAATCAGGTAATCGAGCATGGCTATCGGCGTTTCGTCCAGCGGGTCGCCGAAGGCCGCAATATGCAGCCGGAGGCGGTTGAGAAAATCGCCCAGGGCCGCGTTTGGGCTGGAATTACGGCCAAAGATCTGGGACTGGTCGATAAAATCGGCAGCCTGCAGGATACGGTTGATGCGATCGCTGAAACGGCGGATTTAACCGATTATGAAATCAGCTACATCACCCAACCTTTGACCACCCGGGAACTGCTCATCAAACGGCTCAATCGATTACTTGCCGGCATCTTTGACGTGCTGAGCCCGACCGATCATCCGGCAAAAATATTATATGATACCGTTATCGATACTGAAATCGATCATGTTTTGCGAGCCGATGATCCGGTCGGATCCTATGCTTACTGCCTGAACTGCAATATCCAGTAGGACCATACCCGGCCCGGTGGGCTTGCCTGCCGTAAATTTCAAAACTCGCCGAACTTAAATCAAAATCAAATCCTTTTGTAACATACCGTTTGCCAAATGTCGCTTAATTCCGATTAATATATTTAGTCAAGCTGTTCCCGGTTTAAATGAACGCGTTTCGCAGACTAAAATTTTTGTAAGGATCGAGCAATATTATCTACTAATGCAGAATAGAATTTTTGACGGATCTGTTTGATTCGATACACCTGATGGGAGAGACCAATGGCCAAAGATAAAAAAGAGATAAAAAAGGATATTCTGGATATGTTCCGATCCTTGGAAAAGGAAGGCGGGGATGTTTTGCCGCCTGAATTATTGGAATCGGACTATTTTAAGCATTTAAACTGGGAAGAAAAGCCACTATATCAGGACGCCGTGACGGAGCTCATCTCCAACGGGCTGGTTGAAAATGTCAAAGGCTCCGCCCATAATTTGAAATTGACCGATAAGGGAGCGAATTTAATTTATTAGGTATAATGTTAGTTTAATTCATAAATTTCGATTCTTAAACCGGCATATTCTAATCAACCCCGAAAACACGAAACAAACAAAGCATGAAATTATCATTTATCGTGAGTTTTTAATGTTTCGCGCTTTCGTGATAATATTTTTGGTCATTCGGAAAAAGAAAAGGCGATTCAGGATTGTCCTTAAACCGCCTTTGTTTATCAATTTTAAACTTGCCGATGCAGCAAGATTATTTGGCTATATTAAATCGTTCAACAGCGCATCTTTGATCATTTTACCGGCTATTTTTTCCTCATCCATATCGTAGGTGTTGTTTTCTATCTGTGCTTTGAGCTCGGCGACTTTGTCCTCCCGGACATCCGGTATCGCTTCCAACTGTTTTTGCGCCTCCTGGACCTTTTTGGCTGTATCTGAAAGCACAACCGTATCTGCCTTGGTTTGCTGCTTTTCCGGCTGCTCAGACGTGGCGTCAACTTTATCTTTATCCTGAACCTGATTCACATAGGCTTCAATATTAACCGAGTCTTTTGGGGTAATTTCCATTTTTCAGCAAGCTCCTCTGAATTTTCCTGTTTTACAATCGTTTTAATCGCTTGACAGTCATTATTTACAATAATTCTAATCCACTGGCTTCTGCGTGTCAAATTAATTACGATTTAATTATATTATCGGTAAAAACTTTACATACTTTAGTCTTATTTTGCAAATTTCCACATTTGTCTGCAGTTTGAGAAAAATTTCAACATATTAATAAAACTATAGATAATGATTAAAATCCAGATCTGCTCTGCAAAAGACCAAATTTCAGCAAAAAGCCAATCTTGAATGTGATCCAATAATATGCCATTATCATGCCAAACAGAAAGCTTTCTATAAATTCCATCCCCCAATACCCTTTGTTTTACAGACGGTGAAGCAGCCCTATTTTACAGATAAATAAATCTAACAAAATATAATGCCTGGACCACAGCATACGGACGCTCCCGTTTTCACCGGTACTCGCCTGCCCGCCATTGACGCCATGCGCGGCATCGTCATGGTGCTCATGGCGATGGACCATGCCTCCGGCGTGTTCAATGCCGGGCGGTATGCCAGAGATTCATTCAGCTGGTACCCGGCAGGCTCTGAAATTCCGGCAGCCCAGTTCATCACCCGCTGGGTGACCCATCTTTGTGCGCCCACATTTTTGTTTCTGGCCGGTTTGGTCCTTGCATTGAGCGTGGCCAAACGGCAGGCCCGGGGCGATCCGGAGCGCACCGTTGACGCAGATATTATCAAACGCGGGATTTTCATTTTGCTGCTGGACCCCCTGTGGATGAGTTTTGGTTTTGGGGAAGGGACCATCCTGCAGGTGCTTTATGCCATTGGCGCCAGTTTCTGCTGCATGGTGCTTCTTCGCAGACTTGGCGTGCGCGGCCTTTTTGCCATCGGTTTGGGCCTTCTCTTTTTCGGTGAAGCCCTCTGGGGACTTGCGGTGTGGGCCGGTGACGGTCAAAGATCCGGACTGCTGGGTAAATTTCTCGTGACCGGAGGGGCTGTTACAAAAGGTATATACGTTCTTTATCCGCTGATTCCCTGGCTGGCCTACATGATTTTGGGATGGGCCTGCGGAAAGCATATGCTAAAAAATAATACGTTTAATCCGGTTCGCTGCTTTACGACAGCCGGAATCTTATCTCTGCTTGCATTTTTTATAGTTCGCGGTTTTAACCAATACGGCAATATGCTGCTGTACCGATATGACAATTCCCTTCTGCAATGGCTGCATGTGAGTAAATACCCGCCCAGTCTCACTTTTTCGGCACTCGAATTGGGTCTCATGTTTCTGATTTTGGCTTTTCTGTTTGCCTGGTATTGGAACCGAAACGCTTCAGCTGCCAATCCGATGCAGGTTTTCGGCCGCACGCCGCTATTTTTTTACATCATTCATGTGCATCTGCTGGCAGCCGCCGCCTGGGTGCTAAATTTGCAGCGGGCCTTCGGACTGATTGAAAGCTACATCGCTACCCTAGTTGCGTTGCTGGTGCTTTATCCGCTGTGTCGGTGGTACGGCCGTATCAAGCAAACCCGCTCGAAAAGCCTTCTGCGGTATCTATAATTGAATTCCGGAAGCGGCGGCTCGAAAAAAAAATAATGTTTTTCAACTGGATTTATTGACATGCTACGCTGTGGCATTAATAATTAGGTTTAAAAATATTTATTTTTATACCTGGAGTGGAACTAAAAATTGGCAATGGAGAGAAGAAAAAACCCACGGTATTGTACCCGGGATAACGCTTTTGCGGTTTTTGGACCTGAGCCGGTGAAGTTGGCTCCCATTGTCGATATCAGCCTGGGAGGGCTGGGAATCGGTCTCCATGGAATCAAGAGGGGCGCTGACGGGTTAAACGGCGCTGCGAAATTGGAGATTGTAATAGATGATGGTTGTTTCTATATGGATAAATTGCCTTACCAACTCCTTGGGCAATACCGAAACTTTCCTCGAAATCCCTCCGGGTCATTTCAAAATATCTATGGCATAAAATTTATAGATTTGATGTCCAGCCAGCAAACCCGGTTGAAATATTTTATCCGCAACCATACCAGGGGCGGAATGACGCCGAAATTTATTCGTAAGTTCAACCAGCATTTCCATCAAATTATCGGCAAAAATGATTTTGCGCGTTCCTGCCAGACCGCCTGGCTTCAGCGGCTTTCCCTGTGATCCAACCTTTTCACGGTTCGCATTCACCATCCTTGTACGGCAGCTATTTTCGATTTGATTTAAAATCAAAAAAAGGGCTAAATTTACGTTAGCCCCAGCCCATTTAGAATGTATCATCTTTTTACACAGGAGATCACAGGATCAAATTGCTGTATGTTTTTCGCGTTATTTCAATCTTGCGATGCGTCTGGCCCTCTTGTTATATAATGCGCTTTTTTACCAATTTTTTTAATAACGTCAATGTTCCTTTTTTTAAATAATTGATTTTCCAGACCGATTTGGGCCCAAATTTGATCGTAAAATACCACCAGTTTGCAATTGGGCAACGTTTCGATTGCCTCGTAGGCGCTCTCAAACCATTTACTGGAATATCGGTACCACCAATCCGTGCCCCGGTGGCGGTCTCCTAGCTCCCAGATCGCAAAGGGTTTGGTATCATATCGAATCGTTAATTCGGCGTAGTCATCCCCCAGCAAATCCACAAAGGGTTCGCTCCGGTTGACGGTTTGGTTCCAGATGGAAATACCCACCCAGTTGACCTGTTCGGGCGGCACCTGGAAATATTTTCTCCGCCTCCTAAAACCCGATGATTTGCCGGCTAAATGAAGCCCCCAAACCAGATACCTGTTTGCGCCTTGCTGCTCGAAGATATTAAACATGCGGTCCCAGGCCGGGATGAAGTATTCCGGATCCCCATCTTTCCAGCGATGATCTCCGGCATAATGCCCGGCCCCGGGAAAGGGTATAAACAAGGCCGGTATTGCCGCCTTCTTGGCTTCCTGTGAAAACCGTTGAAAGTGATGATCGTAATCTCCTTTGCTGATGCGCTTCCAGTCTGTCCGCGGAACATATCGAATCATCGGATAGACGCCCATCCTGAATGCGGCTTCGAGAACGGTTTTGGGGTAGTAACTGTTTCCGATGAAGTCGTCTGCGATGCTGTGTACCACGGGCAATGTACCGATTTTATTTTTATAACTACCTAAAATCTGTTCCTCTGCCCGAGCGCTTTTTTCTTTCAGCCATTCATTTGAGGCGCCTGATGTGCGGTAGCCAATGTCATGGTGCCAGCCCAGGTAACACCGGCCCGCGGGGCTGGGGATTGCCGGATGAGATTCGAGTTTTTTCGCTCTTGTTTTGCGAGCTCCGGGGACCGCGCGATTTTGGGTACAGCCTTTTATGAGCGGGCTCAGACTGAATCCGGAGAGCGTTGCCAGGCTAAATTTTACGAAATCTCTGCGGTTTAAGTGGATGTTCATTCTAAAATCCAAAATTAGCCATGGGGCTTGATGATGACTTTGAGGGATTCTTTGCCCGCCATAACCATCCGGAAACCTTCGGCGATATCCCGCAATGGAAGCCGCCGGGTAATCATATCGTCTGTCTTTATGGTTTCTGATTCAATCAGGTTTATGGCGGCCTCAATATCCGGAGGACCGCAATAATAGGAAGTCATGATCTTCGTCTCGCGGGTCCAGAAATCATTCAGCGGTATGGTGATTTTTAAATCGGGATGCGGTACCGCGAAAAAAACGATAACCCCGCCTTTATCCACGCACTGCCATGACTGGTCAACTGCAGCAATTGCCGAAGTGCACAAAATGACGACGTCGACCGCTCCAATGTTTTCAGCGGCCAGTCGCTCCTCAAGGTTTTCAGCCGCGTCCATTGTCATATCCGCACCCATTTTTTCGGCAAATTCCAGCTTTTTTCGATTTATGTCCGTGGCAATCACCCGGCAATGTTTGGTTTTAGCCAGCTTCACATGCAGCAGCCCGGACATGCCGCTTCCCATCACCAAGACCGTCTGGTTCCTGCGCACGCCGGCTAGCTGCTGAGCTCTGACAACACATGCCAGCGGTTCGACAAAGGTACTTTGATCATATGTGATGTTATCCGGCAGAAGATACGTTCCGTTTTCGACCAGCCTTTCCGGAACCAGAACATACTCTGAAAAACCGCCCGGCAGCCTCTCTTTGACATTAGAACACACCGGAAAGTGGCCGTTTTTACAGTGCGCGCATTTCATGCACGGCACCTTGGGGGCCACAAAAACGCGGTCCCCGGGTCGGTATTTCGTTACCGCTTTCCCGATTTCAACGACTTCGGCCCCAATTTCATGCCCCTGCACCAGGGGAGCCCGGGGCAAACGATACCATTCGACAATATCACTGCCGCAGATACCGCATGAGAGAACTTTGATCAGAATCTCTTTGCAACCGGGTTTGGGCTTCGGCACTTCTTCGATGCGGATATCTTCGTTGTTGTACCAGACGGAAACTTTCATGATTGATTCTTTAGCGTTTGGTAAAGGTCCAATGCCTTTTGCGGTGTCTCGTTATCGTGAACCACGGCCCGTACCGCCTGCAGCATTGCAATCGGAGAATCGGATTGAAAGATATTGCGCCCCATGTCCACACCGCTGGCGCCCTGCTGCACGGCGTTGTAGGCCATAGTCAGCGCATCCAGTTCCGGTATTTTCGTGCCGCCGGCCATTACAATGGGCACCGGGCAGGAGGCGCACACGGTTTCAAAGTCTTTTTCGACATAGTAGGTTTTAATGTAATGGGCGCCCAGTTCTGCGCAAATCCGGGTTGCCAGCCTGAAGTAACGGGCATCGCGGGCCATATCTTTGCCCACCGCCGTGACGGCAAGGGTCGGGATTCCATAGCGGGTGCCAAGATCCACCATTTTTGTCATGTTCATAATCGATTGCCTTTCGTATTCACCGCCGATGAAAACCTGGACGGCCATGGCACAGACATTCAGACGGATCGATTCCTCGATGTCCACGGCAATCTCTTCGTTGGAAAGCTCCGTGAGGATGCTGGTGCCGCCCGACACGCGCAGAACAATGGGTTTTTGGGTGGAAGGCGGGACAATGCTTCTGAGGATGCCCCGGGTGAGCATTAACGTGTCTGCATAGGGCACGATGGGAAGAATATTGACGTCAATCCGTTCAAGTCCCGTTGTCGGTCCCTGAAAATATCCGTGATCGATGGCCAGCATAACCGTGCGGCCCGATTGCGGGTTGAAAATTCTGGCCAGTCTGTTTTTCATCCCCCAATCCAGAGCGTTGGAGCCTTTCAGGAAAAAGCCCTCTGTTTCCTGGGGTATATCGGTGTGATACTGCTTTGCATCTTTGAGATCGTCCATGTCAGGCATCGTTTCTTCTCCTTTCCAAACTGGTTTTAAAACCCACTTTTTTATGCATTATCGCAGGTTAGATTTTGGGGTCAAGAAAAACCATTTATTGGTTAACAAAGACTGTGGTATAAGTGCTATCAGCCAGATCCGGTTTTGGCGATGGTACTGCCCAAAAAAACAGATCAAATGCCAGCGGTGCTGTTGCGAACAATCAATATTCTTCTTAAAAAATTGCAAGCGGGAGGAAACGGATGGGTGAATGGGATCAGGAAAGAAAGGATGTTTTGGTTTGTGCCCGATGGATGTCCGGGCATGGTTACTTTGGCGGTTATCGAGGCAGCGGAGGAAATATCTCGGTCAGGATCAAAAACCAGCCGATACTTGCGGTAACCCCTTCCGGTCGATCTTACGGGAATATGACCGCTGATGACATTTGCGTGGTAGATTTTGATTTAAAACCGCTTGAAGGACAATTCGCCCCTTCCAAAGAAGCAGCGATGCATATTGGCATTTACCAGCACCGTACCGATGTCAACGCCATTGTTCATACGCATCAGACCTATGCCAGTATATTAGCGGTGATTGACGAGTCGATTCCACCCTTGTTTGATGAAGAAACCAAGGAGTTCGGACCGGTGGTTGAAACCATTGCATATGCGATTTCGGGTAGCGGGGACCTGGTTCAAAACGTTATTAAAAAATTGGGCAATAATTGCCATTGTTATATTCTTCAAAACCACGGCGCCCTGAATCTAGGCCGCAATATTGACCACGCCTGGAAGAATACAGAACTTTTAGAAAAAGTTTCAAAGATTTATTATGCTGCCTTGATTACCGGCAAAAAAATCACCACATTGCCCAAGGACACAATTGATTATTTCAACAAAATGCGTGAATCGAGTTAACCATCAGACCGGATTAATTCAATTTTTATTTAACCACGGAGAACACAGCGCACGCGGAGAAAAATAACTTATCTCATTTTATGCTGAATGCTTTCGGATAAAATGTCTGTGCCTGTCTGTGTGGGTCTGTGGCTAATTCATAGAAAAGTCAGGCGATGCTGACCTCTGATGAAGAAGCCTATATTTTAGATCAAGCCTATGTGCCGGAGCATTGCATTCGTCTGATGACCCATGTATCCGGCGGCGAACCGTTTTTAATTGATGATTTTTTTATATGCCGTAAAGAAAACTGGGTAATCCTGATCGGCTACCCGCTGGAAGATAATTTTACCCCCGATCAGCTGGAAACCGTTTTTGTCAAAATTAAGAAAAAATTCCGCCCAGAGTTTGTTTCGCTGGTGGCACCCCAAATGCCATCTTCCCTGGCCGCGACCCGCCAGGAAACCGAAAGCGATGCCTACTTCACCTTGCAGGCTCAAAAGCCGGTTATCCGCAGCCCGGTGAAACGCAATCTCAGAAAGGCGCGCCAGAATTTGAGGGTGGAATTTTCCTCCGGTATGCAGGATGCTCATGGGGAGCTGATGCATGAATTTGTTGGCCGGACCCCGTTGTCTGAACGTGTTCAAAGGCTGCTATTCAAAATGCCGGAATTTGTAGCCGGTTCTGATATGGCCCTTGTTTTAAATACCTGGGATCGAGCAAATAAACTGGCCGCTTTTTATGTTGTCGATCTTGAAGCCAAACGGTTTTCCAATTACATTATGGGTTGCCATTCCAAAAAAAACTATGTGCGCGGGGCCTCGGATCTCTTATTATTTGAGCTGATAAATTTGAGCCTGGAATATGATAAACGTTACCTTCATCTGGGGCTAGGGGTAAATGACGGTATCCGCCGTTTTAAGGCCAAATGGGGCGCTGTGCCCAGCCGCCGGTATGTAATGGGTGAACTTGTGCTCAAAAAACCAACGATATTTGAATCTATTTTGTCATGGCGCAAGTTCTGCTAATAGGATTCATAACCACGAAAACACGAAAAACGAAAAGCACGAAAAGAATACTTAACTTAAATAGTCATTCAATCCTTTTCTTTTTAAAACAATTCGCCAGACAAATATATTCTATTTCGTGTTTTTATAATGTCGTGCTTTCGTGGTAAAAATAGCAACCTAAAATTTTCTTTGTGCTTTTTATTACGTTACCGACCAAAGAATCCCGATGTTTTCTATTGGATCAAAACAAAAAAAGCTAAAAATGATCTGGCAGGCGCATAAAGACGGCAGGGTCTCACATCTTGTCGGCACCGCCCATTTTTTTCCGTATAGCTTTAGAAATTCCCTCCAGCGGTATGTGGAAAGCGCCCGCGTGGTGATGTTTGAAGGCCCACTGGATGATGACAACATGGCCCGGGTACGGGAGGCGGGAATCGACAAAGAAAATTCCTATCATATTTTCAACGAGCTGGACGATAAAACCATTGCCGGCATCACCGCTGCGTTGGTCCCGTTTTGCCGGGCCAGGCATTCATCGTATCTGGTAACTTTCAGCAAATTTGACCTGAAAGATACCGTCTATGAAATGGTAAAGGATATGAGGCCCTGGCTGGCATTTTTCACCCTGTGGTCCGGTTTCCTCAAACGCCTTGGCTGGAAGTACTCGGTTGATCTGGAGGGCTATCAGATTGCCATGGAATTGGGAAAGAAGATCGTCTTTCTCGAAACCATTGAAGAGCAGATCGAAGTTCTGCAAAACATTGCGCATGATAACATTATCTTCTTCCTGAGCCAGGTTGATCGCTGGAAGGACTTTGCCCGGGAATATGTTGAATGCTATCTGGACGGCGATTTAGAGAAACTGAAATTCACCCGGGTGCGCTTTCCCAGCCGGCATCATTCGGTCATCAATGAACGTGATAAAATCTTTCATCAGCGCATGCGTGCTGAGCTTGAAAAGGGACAGGTATTGGCCTTCCTCGGGGCTCCGCACCTGAGGGGAATGAGCCGCTTGCTCGTAGAAGACGGCTATCAGGTGAAGGGTCCGTGGCGGCCGCAATGATGACAGAGGCCAGATGAAAGAAGACAGAAGACAAAAGTTTTCGACTCCTGCTAAAACATCCCACCAACAAGTTATGAATACGGCGGTTCGAATTCTTGCGAATCGAGACCATTCAAAATATGAATTAGAACGAAAGCTTCAGCAGCGGGGCTTTGATAGCAAACGCATCAACAAGGTGATGGTTGAGTGTGAACGTTTTGGTTACATCAACGATAAAAGAACCGCCCGGGTTTATATTTTACAGCTCAAACGCAAGTGTTTCGGCAAACGCTATATCCAGCAGGCTCTAAAAAAGAAGCGCTTGAACGATGCCGCAATCGAAAAGATATTTTCAGAGAACTACCCCGGAGTTGATGAGTTTGAGCATGCCGGCCGACTGTTGGAAAAGAAAATAAAGACCTTCGCGCGCGAAACGGATCCCCAAAAAAGAAGCGATAAAATATACCGCTTTCTTTACTCGCGCGGATTCAGCCCGGCGGTGATTTCAGATCTTATCCGCAATTTTGTTGAATAAAGAATGGGTTGAATCGTTAAATAGGTGAAAGGCGTCCGTTTTTCTAATACGATTTAACCATTTGACGAATTTACGCATCAACCAACCAGGGCTAGCTGGCGATTTCCAGAACCTCTTCGGTTTTTTCGCAAAAAGATTTTAATACCTGTGTCTGGTCTTTGCGTAAATGGTGAAATTTTACCCCCACTCCCCTGTTGTCGGCCCAAACAATTTCTCCTATTAAATCTAATGGCTTACGGGTTTCAGGGGACGAAAAATGAAGCAGCATTTTCAAGCCGCTGGTAAACGACTCGCCGGTTTCGATAAAGGCGCCGGAGCTGCTGATGTCCAGAATGTAACTGCTGAAATTTTGTCCCTGGATTTTAAAATTGACGTTGATCAAACAATCTTTGCGGGTAACATTTCTTCTTTCCGTTTTGCCGGTTTCAGTGTGAATTTCTTCGAGGTGTTTCATTAATATAAACCGCTGTTCGTTTGACATATCAATGGCTGTTTTCAACAAAAAGTTGGCTGTGCTGCCGTTGAGAAATTGCCTTAAAAGATCGTTTTGCTGTTTTTCGGGCAGGTTGTTTATCAAATAATACAAACGGGCGACGACCTCATGATCATTCATTTTGAGAGGAGAGGCGGGAGAAGTGGTATATTCTTTTTTTAATTTAAATGACCGCTGAAGTGTTGTTATCATATTTAGTTCACCTTTTTTCGCAAAGCCCTGATCCATATTCCATTGTCCCTCTTGACGCATTTATTGCGGTCCAAAAGAGAAGCAAATATCGCCGTAAGTCGTTGGCCGACAGGTGAATTGAAGCTGACGTGTAATCCGTTTAGCCCGTCCGCGTATCGGGCTGCCCCTTGGATCTGCAAAAAGCATGCAAAAAGCCGTAAATCTTGTGATTCTATAAAATTTCAGACACTTAACCCCGATGAAGGGTCTTGAAATTTAAAAGATATTATGAAATGAATGAATGAAAATTAAGTAATCGATTTCACAACCAAAGGGAGACAAGGCTGTGTCCAAACTTACGCTTTTTCGGCTTAAAAATCAGATGTTCTTTTTTAACCTGGTTGCCATTTCCATTGGTGTCCTGGCCCTTTTTATTTTAAGCTATCGGTCTATTGCACCGCCGACACCTGAAATCGAAACGCTCACGTTTCGCATCGCACTTTTTTTTGAGCCCTTATGTTTCATTTTCGTGCTGATCGCAACCCTGCTATTCGAGCGTCCGATTCGGCGCACCCT
>JBFFCW010000013.1:0-24113 GCA_041559695.1 Desulfobacterales bacterium | reverse complement strand
GTATTTGTGCATAAAACTCAACTCGGCAGAGCGATTCGAGCCGTCTCCATGGACACCAAGGGTTCATTGGTTTCAGGAATTGACCCTTCCAAGATAAATATCGTTACCTGGGCTCTGTCAGGGGCCCTAGGCGCCATTGCCGGGGTGTTTTTTGCCACCTACACCCAGTTAGACCCCCACATGTGGGTGTTTCCCCTTATCATCGCCGTAGCCGTCGTCATTGTAGGAGGAATTGGCAGCATCATGGGAAGTCTGGTGGCCGCCCATATTGTCGGTTTTCTGGAAACCATCACCACCGGGGTAATTGCGCCTGAATTGAGGGGTGTCTTTACCTTGTTGCTGATCATCGTAATCCTGATCATCGTACCAAAGGGTTTACTTGGAAGGGAAGAAATCTAAAATAGGAAAGGTGCTTTGAAAAAAACATTGCTGCTATGGGCCATATTCGCTGGGCTGATGTGTCTGCTACCGCTGTTCACGTCAACCGGAACCCTCAGGATCTTTATTTTTGCGAACTTCCTGGCCATATTTGCCATGAGCTGGGATATTCTTTCGGGATATACGGGCTATATAAGTTTTGGGCATCCCTTTCTGATCGACATCGCCGGCTATACAACCGCCATGCTTACGCATCATATGGAAACACCACTTTTTCTGAGCATACCGTTAGCCGTTATTGTAACGATGATCGCCGGGTCACTCTTTTTCTTTCCCGCGCTAAGAACCAGAGGAACTTATTTTGCGCTTGTCACACTGGCATTTATGGAAGTGACCTATGGCCTCATGCAAGTCGTAAAGCCGTCATTGACAGGCGGAACCAGAGGCCTGAGTGGTCTTCCGCTGCTGGTTACAGGCGCAATTCCGAACTATTATCTTTCCTTTTTTGCCATGCTGCTGATTGCGATAGGGCTGTGGGCATTGACAAGATCCGGTTTAGGAACCGCTCTCAGTGCGATCCGCATGGACGAGGATGCGGTTAAAAGTGCCGGTTTAAGCACTTCGAAATTGAAGTTGTTTGCTTTTATGATTAGCGCGCTGGTGGCGGGCATTGGAGGGGCGTTATACACTCACTATCTGGGCTCTATATCGCCTCGAAATATGTTTGACATCAATTTCCTTTTTACCATTCTGATTGCAGCGCTGATCGGTGGAGAACAGAGCATTGTGGGGCCTATTCTGGGGGCCTACTTCCTGACGTTTCTATTGGAATATTTGCGCCCTTACATTCCGGGAGCGTGGCGATATTTACTTTATGGGGTGATCGCGCTGGTTGTCTATTATTACGCTCCAAAAGGACTTTACAATATTTTTCAGGCTGGGTCGAATCGGCTTGAGAAAAAAATACGAAAGAATGAGCAATATGGCCAAACTACTTGATGTGCAAAGTTTTACAAAGAAATTCGGTGGCCTGTTTGCGGTTTACGACTTGAGCTTCCATGTTGATGAAGGAGAATCGCTGGGACTGATCGGTCCGAATGGATCCGGAAAAACGACCACATTTAACATGATCATGAGAGAGCTTAAGCAGGATGAAGGCGAAATTTTCTTTGAGGGAAAGGAGATTTCCAAATATTCAACCCACGAGCGGGTTAAAATGGGCATTTCGCGAACCTATCAAATACCACGTCCTTTCAGTGAGATGAGCGTCACGAAAAATATCCGTGTAGGGATCATGCCCGATGAAATAATGCGGATTATTGCCATGAATTCTCAGAGTCATACGGAAAGGAAAATCGGAAAAAGCGTCGGCTTCAAAGCGCATGCCCTTGCAATGTATCCCCGTGAATTATCAATGGGAGATCTGCGACGGCTTGAATTAGCCAGAGCATTAGCCACGAATCCAAAACTGCTTCTTCTTGATGAGGTATTCGCCGGACTGACAGTCGGTGAAATCGGTGAACTATCCGAACTTCTTAAACAGAAAAGAAAGGAAGGCTTGGCCTTCATCATCGTGAGTCATGATTTGAAGACCTTGGCGCCGCTTGTGGATCGGGTTGTGGTGGTCAACTTTGGCCAGATGATCGCAGACGGATCCTTTGAAGACGTCATTGCCAATAAAAAAGTAAAAGAGGCCTATCTTGGAAAATAAGGGCAATCGATTCAGGATTGACGATCAGGTGGGGAGGTAAGGATGGCTTTGCTTGAGGTAAAAGACCTCAACGTTTTTTACGGAAAGGCTTGCTCGTTGAGAAATGTGTCTCTTTCCGTTGAAAAAAGAGAAGTTGTCGGAATCATCGGACCGAACGGTGCCGGCAAATCGACTTTACTTGATTCCATCATCGGACTGACCACTTGTGACGGGCAGATATTTTTCGATGGAACCGATTTAAGACGACTTTCTCCAACAGAGGCCATTCGAACCGGAATTGGGTATGCCCCGGAAGCGCGAAATCTATTTCCCTATATGGCCGTGAAGGAAAATCTTTTAATTGGCGCCTATCGCGCAAAAGAAGCTAAAGAAAAAAACTTACGAATGGTATTTGAACTGTTCCCGGTCTTAGAGAAACGGCAGAATCAGGAGGCCAAGACTTTGAGCGGCGGGGAACAACAAATGCTGTCTTTGGGCAGAGCACTGATGACAAATCCCAGACTTCTGCTCGTTGATGAACCGACGATTGGCCTGGCACCGCTGATCTGCTCAGAAATCGCCGATGTGCTGCTGGAACTGAAAGAAAACAGAGGAATGACGATTATCATTACCGAGCAGAACGTGAATTTTGCGCTGACCCTGGCAGAGGAAATATACCTGCTGGAAACCGGCCGCGTGAAAATGAAAGGCAAGCCTGAAGAATTGAAACAAGAATCTTACATTCAAGAGACCTATTTCGGAACTTGAAAATTTTTATTACAGATTCTTTGGGATAAATTATATAAAAATGTAATTTACTATACACTAACACATAAATTCTGTATCAAATATTATTTTAGGTAAATCTTCCATCATATTCGAATTATTATCAAATAATATATGTGTTCTTTTTGGGTAGTTAATTTTTTCTAATCTATTTTTTTCTTGACATATATTAATGTTTTTTTTATTACAATAAATATCCTATAATGTATTATAAACTACATTTGGGTGGCAAAAAGGAGGGATCAAGATGGAGATCAAAGAAATTCAAGAAATCATTAAAGCGCAAAACATCGACACCATCCGGATCGAGTATCCGGATCTGCACGGGATTTGCCGTAACAAAATGGTACCTGTAGGGCGACTGGAAGAGCTCGCTGAAGAAGGCATCAACTTCGCACAGGCCGTCTATGCTATTGATCTCGCCAATGATGTGGCCCCGGAAACCGGATGCGGTTATGAAATTGAGTGGAAAGACATGACCATCATGCCGGATTTGAGCACTTTCACAGTTCTGCCTTATTTGGAAGGCACTGCCCGTTTGATCGGCAATGCCTTTCGTGATGGCGAACCCATCCCTGTGGATCCCCGCTATGCACTTCAAAAAGTTATCAAAAAATTTGAAGACAAAAATCTCCGACCGGTCTGCGCATCAGAATTGGAATTTTTTGTTTACCATCCGGGTGATGGTCGTCCGGGAGAGCTATACAATCCCAATCTTTCCTGCGTCTATCAGGTGAACCCCATATTGGACCCGATCGGACTCTCGCGCACATTCCAGAATCTTTTCCTGCAATTGGGCTTTGAGATTATTTATCTCAACCACGAATTCTTTCCAAGTCAATTTGAAGTCAATTGGAAATATGACCACGCCTTGAAATGTGCCGATCAATCATTCACCTTTAAATATGTTTGTAAAGAGGTTGCGGCCCAAAATAATTATCATTTAACGTTTATGGGCAGGCCCACGACAGATGGCGGCGGCAGCGGATATCATATTCATCTCTCCTTGAGCGACCCCAAGACCCGCAAAAATCTTTTTGATGACCCGGATGCAGAACACGGCTTCTCTGAACAGATGCGATACTTCATCGGCGGTCAGATGGCGCATGCCAAAGGCATGTCCGCTTTGCTGGCCCCGACGATTAATTCCTATAAGCGCTATCAGCCGGATAGTTTTGCGCCCTATTACCTGGCCTGGGGCCTGGATAACCGCACCGTTTACTGCCGTGTGCCGGGCGAACGCGGAAAGGCGACCCGGATAGAAAATCGGGCGCCGTGTGCATCGGCCAATCCTTATCTGGTGTATGCTGCTGCCTTCGCGGCCGGTTTAGATGGAATTGAAAACAAGATTGAACCGGGTGAGCCTGCAGTCGGCGATATTTATGGTGTGGAACCCGGCACCTATGAAACGATCCAATTTTTTCTGCATGACGCCCTGCAGGATCTAAAAGCCGATCCGGTAATTTGTGATGCTCTGGGACCGGAACTGATCCAGGCATTCGTGGCCCTGAAAGAACATGAGCTCAATCTGTGGCGCAAACATGTGTCTGACTGGGAATTTAGCACCTATTCAGCCCAGCTGTAGTGCGGGGCCGAATCACCGCATGATGCGCCAACGGCAGTCATGCATCGGACAACCGCTAAACGCTTTAACCCTAAAAAAAAGCAGAGGGACATCATGTGTGGAATAGCAGGACTTATCGCCAAGGAACGCAGTAATCTCGGTGATGATCTGGTCAATATGCTCAAAGAACTGGTTCATCGGGGTCGCGATGCCACCGGAGTTGCGCTATACGAGCAACGCGATGACATCCAGGCGCGCATAACCCTAACCGATCCGAGTTTTGAAAACGATCTTCACCAGATCATTCAAAATTTCGGCCAAATCAGCAACGCCAAAATCTATCCGGGAGTCGGGATATTCACCTTTTTCGAAGGATCGATTGCGATGGATTCAAACCAGATATCTCAGCTCCACTGGGACATCGACTCCCATCCGAACCTTTGCGTCCACTCCCTCGGCCAACACCTCAAGGTTTACAAAGATCAGGGTTCAGCCGAAGATCTCGTAGCGGTCCATCAAATTGATGTAGGTGACTGTACCCATGGTATCGGCCATGTCCGCCTGGCTACCGAAAGTGTCGAAAACATTAACTTTGCCCATCCATTTGTATCCTATATCTATCCAGGATTATCGCTCGTCCATAACGGCCAATTTACCAATTACTTCAATATGAGAAGAAAAATGGAAAGTTTGGGTATCCGTTTCAAAACCGCTAACGATACGGAAATGGCCGCACATTTCATTGCTTATGAAATGAAAGAAAAAGGCAAAGATCTGGAGTCCGCCTTGCATACAGCCCTGGATACCTTTGATGGAATTTTTACGATCATGGTTGCGACCGATAACCAGATCGGTGCATTTCGAGATCGATTGGCCTTCAAACCGGTGGTTATTTATGAGCAAGATAACGGCATGGTGCTATTTGGATCGGAACAAATCTCGTTAACCCCTATCATCTCCGATGTCTACGCCACGGAGATGGAACCAGGAGGTGTAAAGATATGGTCCGTTTAGATATATCAGGAATGCCTACCCTTGAGGTCAACCACAAGCTCAGGGAATTGGTGCAGCAAGATAATGAAATCATAGTTGAAAATCCGCATTCAGTTCACAATTTTGCAACCGCCCTCAAAGGTAAGGCCAAAATTACAGTGGAAGGCAGTACCGGTTTTTATACCGGCGGCTTTCTGCAGGGCCCCACGGTCATCATCAAGGGCAACACGGGATTGTACACCGGTGACAACATGGACGGCGGTGAAATCATCGTTGAAATGAACACCGGCAGCAACTGCGCGCCCTCAATGGCCGGTGGCACGATGTTGATTAAAGGCCACAGCGGCAGCCGTACCGGCTGGGGTATGAAAGGCGGAAATTTGATCGTCTGTGGCAATGTCGGCATGTGGAGTGGCAAAATGACGCTGGGAGGCCGAATCATTATCCTCGGCGAGGTCGGCATGGGAATCGGCGAGTCTATGTATGGCGGTATCATCCATGTTCTCGACCCCAAGGCCGATGAAAAACTCGGCGGCAATGTTGCCCTTAAGCCCATTGCAGACAAAGAAAAAAAAGAAGTTGAAACGCTTTTTAAGAAATTTGCAATCGAACAGAGCGTTGACAGTTTCAGAAGCATCATGCCGAAAGTCTATGGAAGGCATGAGTATGTCATGTTTAAACCAACCCATAAAAAAAGGGCTGAGGTATAATGGCAAAAGAAGAAGAAAAAAAAGCAAAAGAAAAAAAAGTAAGGGCGAAAGATGTTCAAAGAGGGGTGTGGAACCCTGAAACGCTTTCTGAAATCAAATACAAAGCCGAGACCGGCAAGCATCGCATTCGCGGGTGCGGCGCCACGATACGGTTTCCCAGCTTCGATGATCTGCTGATTCTGCCGTCTCAGCTTTCGCGATTGTCCATTGACACCTATCGCGAAGATTGCAAAACCCAGACGGTATTAGGCGCACGCTTTGCCAAAAAACCGCTGGTGATCGAAACCCCCATTATGATTTCCGGTATGTCCTACGGCGCCTTGAGTAAAGAGGCCAAAACCGCCCTGGCGAAATCCACCCAAATTGTCGGAAATTCGATCAACAACGGCGAAGGGGGGCTGCTACCTGAAGAAAGCGAAAACTCATACAAACAGGTGGTCCAAATTACCCCAAGCCGCATGGGCTTTTCGCTAAGAAACATCGAGGCTGCAGATGCGATAGAAATCATCTGTGGTATCGGTGCCAAACCGGGATTGGCCGGCCATCTGATGGGCAGCAAAATCACCAAAGAAATTGCGGCTTTCCGACAACTGCCGGAAGGCATCGATTTGCACAGCCATCCACGCCACGGTGATATCTTTGGCGCTGACGACATGGTGCTCAAGATTCAGGAACTGCGCGATGTAACCGACTGGCAAATCCCGATCTTTGTCAAGATTGCCGCCGGACGCGTCAAGGAGGATGTCAAAATCGCCGCCAAAACCGGTGCAGATGGCATTGTCGTCGATGGTTCCGAAGCGGGCACGGGTGCCGCACCGGTGGTGGCATCCACCCATCTGGGGATTCCCACCCTGCCCGCCCTGGTTCAAGCGGTGCGTGCGCTGGAGGAAATGGGCGTGAAACAGGAAATCAGCCTGATCGTCTCCGGCGGAATCAAAGATGGCGCTGATGTGGCCAAGGCTCTGGCATTGGGCGCCGATGCAGTGGCACTGGGAACCGGCGCCATGGTGGCGATGGGTTGTGCGGTATGTCTGCGTTGCCATGAAGGCAAATGCGCATTCGGAATCGGAACCCAGGATCCGGAACGCCGCAAAAGGCTTGATATTGATGCCGCTGCTCAAAGGGTTGCGAATTACATTGTGGGGATGACCTGCGAAGCCACCCTGCTGGCCAAGGCAGCCGGCAAAACGGCTCTGGCCAATATGGAGCGCGAAGACCTCAGGGCCATGACCTTAGAAGCCTGTGCCATGACCGGAATCCCGTTGGTGGGCAGCAACTATACGTTTGGTGAAGAGTTTGGGTTCTTTTAGGCATTTCAAAATTTAGGCATTTTTTTATTGGGAAATATCATCATGCGCATAGAAGAACATCCCATTTTGGGAACCTTTGAAAAAGGTAATAAAATCCAGTTTACCTTTGATGGTCAATCCATGGAGGGCTTTGAAGATGAGCCCATCGCCATCGCTTTGCGAAGTAACGGCGTATTGATTCATCGCTATACCACCCGGCGCAACGAACCCCGGGGCATGTTCTGTGCAATCGGGCGCTGCACCGACTGTATCATGGTTGTCGACGGCAAACCCAACATTCGAACCTGTGTCGAGCCTTTGAAAGCGGGCATGAAGGTTGAAACGCAGCATGGCAACGGACCTGATCTATCCGGGAGGTAAACCGTGAGAAGATGTGAAATGGTATGTATCGGAGCCGGACCGGCCGGATTGGCAGCCGCCGTCGAAGCCGCCAGAAATGGCGTTGATGTTGTCGTCTATGATGAAAATGAGCGCCCGGGAGGACAGCTCTTCAAACAAATCCATAAATTCTTCGGCTCCCGGGAACACCGGGCCCAGGAACGCGGGTTCGACATCGGCAACAGCTTTCTGACGGAGGCCCGGGAACTGAGTGTTGAGGTCTCTCTCAATTCCGTCGTGCTGGGCATCTATGAAAACGGGGCCTTGAATGTCATGATTCGCGACAGAATCGAACAGGTAAAAGCTGAAAAGACGCTCGTGGCCACCGGCGCCTCAGAGAACATGATCCCCTTCCCCGGCTGGACGCTGCCGGGGGTGATTGGCGCCGGCGCCGCCCAGACCATGGCCAATATCCATGGCATCCGACCGGGTAACGACATCCTGATGGTCGGTTCGGGCAATGTCGGCGTCATTGTCAGCTACCAGATGATACAGGCCGGCGCCCGGGTCGCAGCGGTCATCGATGCGGCCCCTAAAATCGGCGGATATGCAGTCCATGCCGCCAAGATCGCCAGAGTCGGGGTGCCCTTTTTTATGTCCCATACGATTAAGGAAGCGCGGGGTAAGGAGCGCGTTGAGGGCGCGACCATCATTGAAGTCGATGATAATTGGAACCCGTTACCCGGCACCGAGAAACAATTTGAGGTCGACACGGTATGTATTGCGGTTGGGCTGAACCCCGCGACGCAATTGATCAGAATGGCCGGCTGCAAAATGGCGAATTCTCCGGTTTTAGGCGGTCAGCTGCCGGCACATGACTTGAACCAGGAAACATCGATTAAAGGCCTTTACGTTGCCGGCGATGCGTCCGGTATCGAAGAGGCCAGCACAGCGATTATCGAAGGCCGGATCGCAGGATTGGCAATTGCAAACAGCCTCGGCTATCTGGATGATTCTGCCTTCCTATCCGCGCGCGATGAACAACTTCAAAGCATGGTGGGCATGCGCAGCGGCAGCCATGGAGAAGTCCGGGCCAAAGCCAAGGAATATCTGAATACAATGATGGAGGAGCGATAACCATGGCCGGTGATTCTACCCGAACCGGTTTTCTTTCGGATGAGGAACTAAAAAATGGGCCGGGCATCCCGGGCGAGGCCAGACGCCGCAAGGGCGCTGTTGCCGTGCTCGAGTGTCTGGAAGACATTCCCTGCAATCCCTGCGAGGCCATCTGTAAATATGATGCCATTACCATCGGTGAGGATATCACCACCCCACCTCGCCTGACTGAAGACAATTGTGTCGGATGCCGCAGCTGTGTGCCCATCTGTCCCGGCCTGGCCATCTTCATTGTTGATGAAAGCCTGGAGGATGAAAAGGCCGCTATTGAGATGTCTTATGAATATCGGCCCCTTCCGGAAAAAGGAGATATTGTCACAGCTCTGGATCGTGCCGGACAAGAAATTGGTGATGCAACTGTTACGGCGGTCAAAAAAACAGAAAAAATGGATCGAACCGCAACAGTCATAATAGAAATACCCAGAGATTGGTCTATGAAGGCCAGAGCAATTAAATTGAAACGCTAATCGTAGGTTTCGGATTTTCTGAAGAGAGTGAACATATTATTCTAAAAAGCTTATAAAAAAGCGGTATAGCTGGAATAATGGAAAAATGGAATGTTGGAGTGTTGTTTCAATAAAAGGATATTATTTCGATTTAATCCGAAGGCGGACCATCAATCCATCAATCCAATACCCATTATTCCATTTTTCCAACATTCCAATATTCCATGGGGGCAAAGCCCCTTAATACTGATCAGGAGGTAAAAGAGAATGGCAGAACAAGCGTTAGGTATGGTTGAAACCCGAGGACTCGTCGGCGCCATTGAGGCTGCCGATGCAATGGTAAAGGCAGCAAAGGTTAAATTCGTCGGTCGGGAATTCGTCGGCGGCGGCCTTGTGAGTGTATTTGTGCGCGGAGATGTGGGCGCGGTAAAAGCGGCGACGGATGCCGGTGGCGCAGCAGCGGAACGTGTTGGCGAACTGGTTTCGGTCCATGTCATCCCCAGACCGCACGGCGACATCGAGTATACCATTCCAAAAACCGAAGCATAATCCGCGGAGGGTTTTAGAGCGGATGGCATATTGATTGGGTTTTTTCAGCTCGAATATCGCCACGACGTGACAGCTTACGTCCGTCGCCGTGCGCCGGCAATGGGTTGAGAATTGCCGACGAAGCACTTTTATTGAAAAGTGAATTCGGCTGTCAGGCTGCATCTCACCGTCCGCCAAAAGCATAGTGCGGAGAGGTCTAATATGGCATTTAGCATCCAATTGATTTCCCATCCTTCCCCGGGCGTTTTTGAATTTATCAGGCAGCGTGCTGGAGCTGTTGGTAAAAAGCTTTTGTCTGAAGTTGAAATTCACCCGACGGCTGTCGGGCTTGTTCAGGGAAAGGTGGTCGACATGATCGCTGCTGCCGACGTCGCCGAAAAGGCGGCCCGTGTTCGGGTCTTCGACCTGAAAGGGATTTGTCCGCAGCACATTACCATGATTGGAATTTTTGGAGATATCGCCGACGTCAAGGCTAGCATTCAGGCCATTGAAGAGGCGGAGCATCTGAAATAATGGTTCCGATCATATTTAATCTATAATCCACGCCGGAGGTACGACAGGATGTTACTGGCTGAAGTTATCGGAAACGTTTGGTCCACCAAGAAATTGGACCCGATATCCGCATTGCGGCTGCTGTTTATTCAGCCGTTGGGAAAGGACCTCAAACCGGACGGCGATGTTTTGGTGGCAGCCGATGAGGTGGGTGCCGGATTTGGGGAGATGGTCATTATCACCCGGGGAGCACCGGCCATGCAAGCGTTTGATAAAGAAAAGCCGATCCCGATAGATGCTGTGGTGATCGGGATTGCAGACAATCTGGAAATGGCTGACCGTGCTGTCGGAAAGAAAAAATGAGAGCGGATATCGTCGATAAGATTCGGGCTGCCGGAGTTGTTGGCGCCGGCGGTGCCGGGTTTCCAACTCACGTCAAAGTTCAGTTTGATGTCGAACAGGTGCTTGCGAACGGTGCCTCGTGCGAACCGCTGCTGGTCAGCGACCCCTATCTCATCGAACATCATACCGATCTCATTTTAGACGGTCTCAGCACCGTGATGGACTGCACCAATGCCGGCAAAGGCACTGTTTGCATCAAATCAAAGCATGGTAGTGCCCTTGATGCACTAAAAACCAAAATCGCCGGCAATGGTTACGCCCGGCACATCGATGTATTTGAACTGGATGACTACTACCCGGCCGGTGATGAGTTTATTTTGGTCAATGAAGTGATCGGTGAGGTTGTTCCGGAAGGGGGTATCCCGCTGAATGTGTTGGCGGTTGTTTGTAATGTTGAATCTCTGTTAAATGTCTCCCGCGCCATTGCGGGACAGCCGGTTACGGATCGTTATCTAACGGTTAATGGCGAGGTGCGCAATCCGGTCATCTGTAAAGTTCCGATTGGCACCGCCGCCGAAGAAGTTATCCGTTTGGCAGGTGGCTCCCGCATTCCTGATTACAGAATCGTAATGGGTGGCCCGATGATGGGAAAGGTGCTCGCCGACAGTCAAGACCCGGTCACCAAAACAACCAGCGGCCTGATTGTTTTACCGCCGCAGCACAGTATCATCAGAGATAAACAAAAAGACATGGAACGCATGCGCTTTATCGCCAAGTCGGCCTGTACCCAGTGCTCCCGCTGCACGGATCTTTGCCCGCGGAATTTAATCGGGCACTCACTTGAGCCCCATAAGATCATGCGGCACCTGGCGTATAAGCCCGGAATGGAAGGTGAAATTCTCGAAGATGCGCTGATCTGCTCGGAGTGCGGCGTCTGTGAAAAATTTGCCTGCCCCATGATGCTCTCTCCCCGTGAAATTAACACGGTGCTCAAGCAAAAATGCCTGGCAGAAGGTGTCAAGCGCGAGCCCAAACGCGAGAGCTATAAAGTTTCTCCGTTTTTCGATACTCGCAAGGTTCCCGTACGGCGGCTCATGGAAAGACTGGAAGTCATTAAATATGACAGCCATCCGGAATTTACCACCGATGAAATTCAGGTCGATGAAGTTAACATCCTTTTGCAACAGCACCTCGGGAAACCGTCGTTACCTGTCATTGGCAAGGGTGACCGTGTAAAAAAAGGTGATCTGATCGGTGAAATTCCCGAGGGAGCACTGGGTGCGCGTATTCACGCGAGTATCGCTGGAACCGTATCATCGGTTGATGATGAAAGAATTATCATTCAGTCTCCATCACGAACATTGACGAATAGTTGAAATATGGAAGAGCTTAAAGCAATCGGTATGATCGAATTGAACAGCATCGCCAAGGGCGTAGCGGCTGGTGATGAAATGCTGAAAACAGCAGACGTTGAACTGGTGTTTGCCCAGCCGATATGTGCCGGAAAGTATATGGTGATGGTGTCCGGTGACGTGGATTCAGTTGAACGCGCTGCCGACGTGGGCCGAGAGATTGCCGGAGAATTCCTGGTCGATGACTTTGTGATCCCAAATGTGCATACATCCATTTTTGCGGCCATCACGGCAACAACGGTAATAAAACGTGTTGATTCACTGGGCGTTATCGAAACATTTTCGGTGGCCTCTTCGATTATGGCGGCCGATGCAGGGGTAAAAGCCGCCAGTGTAGAAATTATTGAAATACGCTGCGCGACCGGCCTGGGAGGAAAATCGTTTCTATATTTGACCGGTGATGTGGATTCGGTCAGGGCGGCCGTTGAGGCCGGCATCGATGTCCTTGAAGGCACCGGCTTGGTGCTGAGCCATGTGGTCATCCCCTCGCCCACCAATGATATTTCCAGGAGCATTTTATGACAGATCCCATCCACCAACTCAGCCAGCTCATCAATCAGCCAGACAGCTGGAATTTTGCCGGTGCCAGGCGCTTCTATGCCGGCATTGATTTGGGAACGTATAAAACGATTGCGATTATCATCGATGAAAAGGGCATGCCGCGGGCGGCCAACATGCGACGCACCGAGGTGGCCCGCAGCGGTTTAATTGTCGATTATGTGGGCGCATTGAATACAACGCGGGACCTGATCGAAGAAATGCGCAAATATTGCCCGGTGCCGATTGAACAGGGCGCAACCTCCTTTCCGCCCCAGACCGAATACGCCAATTTGAAGACGACCACCCATATTCTGGAAGGGGTCGGTTTGGAAGTACTGAATGTGCTGGATGAGCCCACGGCTGCGAACCAGGTGCTGAATATTGAAAACGGCGCCATCGTTGATGTCGGTGGCGGAACCACCGGGGTTGCGGTCATCAAAAATGGAGAAGTCGTTTACACCAACGACGAAGCAACCGGTGGCGTTCATCTGTCTCTCGTTTTGGCGGGCAATCACAAAATCAGCTACGAAGACTCCGAGAAAATAAAAATCGACAAACATCGAAATCGGGAGGTCCTGACGATTGTCCGGCCGGTGATCGAAAAAATTGCCAGTATTGCCGCAACCTATTTAAAGAAATTTGATAATCTCGAAAAAGTTTGCCTCGTCGGGGGAACATGTGAGTTGGATGGTTTTGCCGCTATTGTCGCCGATCATATCGGCCTGGAAACATTTCGACCGGCCATTCCCCAGCTCATTACCCCATTTGGAATTGCTTTGTCCTGTCTGGACGCACGTGCGCACCGTCAGGATGTTGCATAAAACGAATCGCAAATTATCGGGCGAAACACAAAACGATGACTGATCCAAACAAAAAAGAAATCACCAATATCGTCAGGCAAGTATTGAAAGAAACGGGCCGGGATGCGGAATCATCTGCCGAACCGTCATCCGCACCAAGGGGGCCATCCAGAAACGGGCCGGCGGTATTAAATATTTTCCATGCGGGGGTACGTAAGCTGGATGAAGCACTAAAACAAATTCAACAGATTGAGGAAACCACCCGACGGTCAAGTGTGTACACAGTTGAATCGGCACGAAACTGGGTGTGCGGCGCGGATGTCAAAGAAGGTGCCGGTGTCAAGTGCATTCTGGATACCGTTAAACCGGAAGGGATCGAGAAGGCCTTGCAAAAAGCCGACATTCTGGTTCTGCCGACTTTTTGCCTGCGGACAGCAGCCAAAGTCGCCAATCTGATCTGCGACGACCAGGAGTCCAATCTGGTGTTCACGGCCCTGTTGCAGGGCAAAAAGGTGCTGGCGGCCAGCGATGGATTCATGCTCTGCGACATTCTGGTCAATGAGCCGCTGCGCCAGGAAATCGACCGGATTTTAAAAAAACTGGAGGGCTTCGGGGTGATCTTCTGTCAAACGGATCAATTGCATGCAACGTTTCAGAATATAATCAGCGGGCAAACCAAAACGCAATCCCCGATGCCTTCCAACGCGGCAGCTTCAGAAAAAGGAAAATCGCCGACGGTAAAACTCATCACCGCCAAAGTCATCCACGCGGCGGTGGATAACAAACAAAATGCAATCCGCCTGGCCTCCGGTGGGATGATAACACCGCTGGCCAGGGATTTAGCCAAAGAATATTCAATCCAAATCATCAAAACAAATGAATAAAAAGCATTCAGACAAATCATAACGCCTTAGGAGATAATTGAATGGCCGAGCTCAGAGCATACTGCTATCTTGATCGATTGCAACCCCAGTTTGCGTCCCTGTTTGCAAGTGCCTGTCGGGGTTTTCTTTCTGTGGAAGGTATGGCGGCTCTTTTCGTTGAGATCGCCCCGGGGATCGAGATTAATCGACTGACGGATATCGCTCTTAAAATTACAAACTCGCGGCCCGGAGAGATGATCGTAGAGAGACGGTACGGTATGCTGGAAATCCATTCATTTGACCAGGAAGAAGTTCTGCATGCCGGCAAAATGATTCTGGATGAATTGGGATTAAAAATAGAAGAACGGACGGCCCCGAGTATTTTGGCCACCAGCATCATCAATAAAGTCGATCCATACCAGGCAGTCATTATCAACCGCAACAGCAAGGGAATGCTGATTTTAGGTGGCGATGATGTGTATCTGCTGGAGGTCACACCTGCAGCGTATTCATCGATCGCAGCCAACGAAGCCGAAAAACATTGCAATATCCGGCTGGTTGACCTCCGATTTTATGGGGCCGCCGGACGAATTTATCTGGCCGGTACCGAATCGGAAATTCAAGCAGCCTCACAAAAGGTTGTTGAAACCCTTAACGGTCTAAAGGGAAGAACATCCTAACCTCTTATTCAAAGGAAGGCTAAAATGCAACATGCTTTGGGACTTATCGAAACCAGAGGCCTGGTGGCCGCTATTGAAGCGGCCGATGCCATGGTCAAAGCAGCCAAAGTCAGATTTTTGGGACGTCAAAAAGTTAAAGCCGGGCTGGTGGCGGTTATGGTTTCGGGCGATGTCGGTGCCGTCAAGGCGGCCGTCGATGCCGGTACCGCAGCCGGAAAACGCGTGGGCGAGGTCGTATCGTCGCATGTCATCCCCAGACCACACGAAGATATCGATTTCATCATACCCGGTGGGCAAAAAGAAGAAAAACCCGCTAAAAACAGGCAAAAACCGGCGCGCAAACCGGTAGCCAAAAAGACAAAAAAAGGCCAATAATCTGTCATCGGGGAGAATTAAATGCAGCGTGTATTTATTTTCGCAGAGCAGGTAAAAAAAATAATTGCATCGGGAAAACGAGAGATTGAGATTCCCGGAGGTGCTCGCATCTCAGCTGCCGCAGCTGAGCTAATTAAGGATCATAAATTAAAAATCAAATCGGCAGCGCCTCAAAGCGCGGCGGCAACGCCAGTTCCTAAAACTGAGGATAAACCCTTACCGGAACAACCAGCACCATCTCAAGATGCACAGGCAAGAACCGCAACAAAAAGGGCTTCAGCGGAAAAACCAACCGTCTCCGGCGATGACATCTCAGATGAACAACTGGAGGCGCTGGTCAATCGGGTTATCGAACGCTTCAAACAGCTCAAAGGCATCGCGACAGCCACCGCCGGGCAGAAACAGGGGGCGGTGGACGAATCGCAGCGGTCCCCGGCTGAAGACGATGATATGATTATCTGCCGCTGTGAAGAGATTACCAAAGGAGAAATCAAAGCGGCCATCCGTAACGGCATGCAGACCGTCAACGGCATCAAGCGCATCACCCGGGCCGGGATGGGACTTTGCCAGGGACAAACCTGTCAAAGACTCGTCATCCAGATCATCGCGGAGGAGTTACGACAAAGCGTTGCTGACATTGAACCCACAACCGCGCGCGGACCTGTACGACCTTTGAACTTAGCGGCTTTTGCCAACAGTTAATAGCGAAGAAGGGATTAAAATGCCCGAGAAAGCAGATGTAGTGATCATCGGTGGCGGCGTTATGGGATGTTCCATCGCCTACAATCTGGCCCGCGAAGGTCTGAAGCCGGTGGTCATCGAAAAATCAGATATCGGTGGAGAGGCTTCCGGTGCCAATGGCGGCGGCGTGCGCCAGTCGGCACGAAATCTCAAAGAAATGCCGCTGGCCATCGAAAGTATTCAGATATACGGACAGTTGCATGAAGAGCTGGGTATGGACCTCGAGTATGTGCGTGAAGGCAATCTGCGGCTGTGCACATCTGAAGAAGAATTGGACACCATGCGCAGGTCCGTTGAAAACCAGAAGGCAGCCAACCTCGAGCTGGAAATGCTCGACCGCAAACAGGTTCTGGATATCAATCCCCATATCGGCGATAAGGTAATCGGAGCCAGTTTCTGCCCCACAGACGGGCATGTGAATCCGTTTTTGGTCACCTATGCCTTTTTTCAAAAGGCCAAAAGTCTCGGCGCCCGTATTGTTACCCATGAAGCGGTCAAAGACATTCGCCTGCAAAAAAATAAAGTCAGCGCCGTGATTACCGACAAACAGACATTTGAGACCGATCTGGTCGTCAATGCTGCCGGCGTCGCCGGACGCAAAGTGGCGAACATGGTTGGCCTGGATTTGCCGATGCGGCCGGTATTTTCCGAGGCGATGATTACCGAGCCTTACCCTCCCCTGTTTAAACAAATGATCGGACATGCCAAGGGACTGTTTTACGGGCGGCAAACGGTGCATGGTTCTTTTTTCTGGGGTGGGTTCGTTGGTACCGAGCAGTTTATCCATCGTGAAGGCAAACCGCTATTTCACTTTATCGGGCCGGCCATCTCCAATATGGTCATTGATTTTTTCCCAATACTAAAAGACGTAAACGTCATCCGAACCTGGTCGGGCCTTATTGCGCAAATATCGGACGCCATCCCGGTGCTGGGCTATACGGAGGAAGTCCCCGGGTTTGTCTTTGCCACCGGATTCAGCGGACACGGATTCGGATTGGCACCGGTCATCGGAAGGCTGATCGGCGAGTTGATTATGGACTGCCAGACGTCAATACCGATCAGCGATTTTTGCTTCGGTCGTTTTAGCAAAGGCGGTGATCAAGAATGCGCCTGTCAGGGTAATGCGGTCTGCTCCACCGTGACTACGGTCTGCCCCAACAAGCGCGAATGGTTGAAAAGCATTTGAAAAATTGGACGACAACATTGACAAAAGCCCTCAATCCGGCCAGAAGTGGTTTCAAAACCCCATCTAAGGCCCAACGGCTGCGTTGCCCCGGAAGCGGGATTCGCATCTGATTTTTTAGATTAGGATGCAGCACAACCTCCGATAAATGCTCACATACCCAATGTATGCTGAGCTTTCTCGATCGGCCTGCGCCTTGATGCATACATTAATTTGTTTAGATCAGACGTGTAATCCCGTTTATGCGCGGCCCTTGAACCTGATCTGAGGTTTTGAGACCACTTCTAAACACTGAATTTTTGGAATAATGAATATGGTTGAACTTCGCGCATACGCATTCATCGATCAATTGCAAAAGCAAATGGTAGGTTATGTCGGCAGTACCGCCCGCGGCTATTATCCGGTTGCCGGCCAGTCGGCCCTTTTTATTGAAATTGCTCCCGGCATTGAAATCAATTCGATTACCGACATCGTTTTGAAGAAAGCCAATGTAATGCCGGGCGCTATGGTGGTGGAAAGAACTTACGGCATGTTGGAGGTCCATGCGGATTCTCCGGCCGACGTGAAAGAGGCCGGTGAAGTAATTCAGGATTATTTAGGTGTCAAAGAAAGTGAACGCTTGAAACCCAAAATCCTGGCTGCGGAAACAATCGAGCGCATGGACCCCTATATGGGCCAGATCGTCAATCGTTTTCGCGCCGCCAGTATGATGATAGAGGACGAAACCCTCTATATCCTTGAATGCGTTCCGGCGGCCTATGCGGGATACGCAGCCAACGAAGCCGAAAAAGCCGCCAATATCAAGCTTATTCACGCAACGGTCTTTGGTGCCTCCGGCCGCGTCTACCTGGCAGGCACCACATCCGAAGTCCAGGCTGCCAAAGAAGCTGCGGAGGGATGCCTGCATGCGATGGAGGGAAAGGACTTTTAGAATATGCAATCGGCCAGAAAAGATCTTTTCGAAAAAATCATTAAGGTCTACCCTGAGCTGTCGCCAAAGAAAATGCGAGTTGCCGATCTTATCTTAAAAGATCATAAGAAAATTTTCCTGATGACCGCCAAAGAAATCGCTCAGGAATGCAAGGTAAGCGAGCCGACGATTATCCGCTTTGTCAACGACCTGGGGTTCTCGGGATACATAGACTTTGTTCAGTACATGAAGGGACTTTTGCATATTGAATTAACCGCCGTGGAACGTTTGCAAAAGGCCAGTCAGCATATTGATGAACAAAACACCCTGGACAAATATTGTCAAAATGCCATCAAAAATATCGAAAATTTACGCAATGCCATCAGCGCGGAAGATCTCAAAAAAATTGCCAAAACAATTTTCAGGGCCGAAAATGTTTACGTCGTCGGTTATCGCGCTTCGGCCATTCTGGCATACTATTTCGGCTATCTTCTAAAAAAAATCCGCAACGACGTTTTTCTGGATACTTCTCTTTCCTGGGAGATCAAGGATTTGATCGTCCGCAACGGCAAATCCGATGTCATGTTCGTTGTGGCCTTCCCACGGTATCCCAGCAAAACGATTGAATTGGTGCAGTTGGCCAAAAAATACAAAGTAAAAATCATCGGCCTCAGTGATACACCCAAATCCCCGATCATTACACTGGCAGACCAATATATCATCATTGATGTGGAGTCGATCTCTTTTATCGATCCTTTTGCTCATGTGATTGCCTATCTCAGTGCCCTGATACATGAAATCACTTTCTTGGACGAAAGCAAGGCCGTCGGCTACCTGTCCAAATTTGACGAAGGGGCTAAAGTCGGAAATGAATTTTACACCGATGATGGAATCGATGTACAAACAGAGAAACAGGGTCAGATTTCTTATCTGAGCTCCTATTACCCTAAGGGTGTGAAAAATTCATGAAAGGTAAACTTTACTTCTTAAAGGCAAATATGAGCTGGTCTAAAAACCGCCCGATAAGGCCAAATTTGCACAATTAGAAAAAAAGCTGGAGATAATCCCATGAAGCTGGATGAGCGCGGAATTGAACAAATCGTTGATATGGTGATCAATCGATTACAGAAGGAAGGCGTAGAATTCTCCGATTCAGACAGCCCCCCAGGTCCGTCCAGCAACGTATCGAATGGCGTTTTTCATGAAATCGAAGATGCCATTCAGGCCGCATCCATTGCCCAAAAAAAATTACGATCGCTGCCCCTGAAAACTCGCGAGCAAATTATCCAAGCCATACGCAATGTGGGTATTGCCAATGCCGAAGATTATGGCCGCATGGAATTCGAGGAAACCGGTCTGGGCAAGCAGGAAGATAATATCAAAAAAAATAAGGCGGCCTGCCAGGTCATGGGTATGGAAGACCTGGAGCCGGAGGTGTTCAGTGGTGACAAGGGCGTCACGATCATTGAGCGCATACCGGTGGGAGTGATTGCCTCGGTAAATCCCGTCACCAATGGCGCACCAACGATCCTGTTCAACGCGATTATGATGCTGGCCGGCGGCAACACGGTGGTCAACAACCCGCATCCGAAGACCAAGATGGTTTCGGCCCGGGTCATCCGGGATCTGAACCAGGCAATTATTGCAGCCGGCGGCCCTGAAAATTGTGTGTGCTGTTTGGAAGCGCCCTCGGTACCATCGGCCCAGGCGCTGATGACCCATCCAATGATCAGGTTAATTGCCGTCACGGGCGGTCACGGCGTGGTGGCTTTTGCGACGCAGACAGGCAAACGCCTCATTGCCGGAGGCCCCGGAAACCCGCCGGTGGTAGTGGATGAAACCGCCGACCTGGATCGCGCTGCCGGATGTATCGTCGAGGGGGCTTCATTTTCCAATTGTATGGCCTGTGCCAGCGAAAAAGAAATTTTTGTCGTTGAATCGGTTGCGGATCAACTCAAGCAACATTTGAAAACGCATGGTGCTTATGAAATTGATGCCGCCCAGGGAGAGGATCTACTCAAACATATCTTCAAAGAAATACAGGGTCCCGATGAACCCGGCGTCATTAATATGGATTACATCGGCAAATCGCCGAGCATTATCTTGCAAACCATCGGTTTAAATGTCGGGCCTGAAGCACGCATCGTCATTTTGGAAACGGATGCGCATCACCCGCTGGTCTGGACGGAACAGATCATGCCGGTTTTGCCGTTTGTCCGCTGTGCCACTGCCGATGAGGCGATTGAGAAAGCCATCGCCGCCGAGCAGGGCAACGGGCACACCATGGCAATTCACTCCAATAACATCCAGACCATCAAAAAGATGGCCGCAATGGCCAAATGTGCAGCTTTTGTAAAAAACGGATCCTGCGGTCTGGCCAGTGTGGGGGTTGCTGCAGAAGGATACACATCGTTTCACATTGCCACCAATGGCGAAGGGCAAACCCGGCCCAGGATGTTCACACTCATCCGGCGTTGCGTATTGGCCGATGATTTTCGTTTCCGTTACGGCGCATAAAATCGCAATGCGATCAAACTCAAGGGAAAGGTTATGACCATCGATCGAAGACAGGTTGAAATCATCGTCGAAAAAGTTTTGGAAGGGTTGTCTTCTACGGGCCAAAATTCTTCCGCTAACAATCCCTCCCCGGGAGGGTCTGGTGGCGTTTTTCAGGAAATGGAGGATGCCATTCAGGCAGCCGCCAATGCGCAGCAAGCGCTCGTTCGCCTGCCGCTATCCACCCGGGAAAAGATTATCCAGGCCCTGCGCGATGTGGGCTGGTCCAATCGTGAAGCATACGGCCGAATGGAATTAGAAGAAACCGATCTGGGCGCGGTCAACGGCACTGTGCTGAAATTAGAGGTGGCTTGCGGTGTTCCGGGCATGGAAGACCTGGCATCTGAAGTTTACATGGGCGACCGCGGCGTCACGATTAACGAACGCCTGCCGGTTGGTGTAATTGCATCGATAAATGCCATCACCAATGCGGCTCCGGGAATCATCCACAACGGCATCATGATGTTGGCCGCTGGCAACACCGTCGTTCACAATCCACACCCGAAAACAAAAATCATATCTGCCCGCGTCATTCAGGACACCAACGCGGCCATTGTTGCAGCGGGCGGGCCTTCCGATTGTATGACCACGGTCGCCGAGCCCGACATTCCCACCGCTCAGTATTTGATGACCCATCGGCAGATTGATATGATTTCCGTTACGGGCGGGCATCGCGTGGTTGAATTTGCCACCAAAACCGGCAAACGGGTCATCGCCGGCGGCCCGGGCAATCCGCCGGTCGTAGTCGATGAGACCGCCGATCTGGACCATGCCGCCCAATGCATTATCAGAGGCGCCTCATTTAGCAATTGCACACCCTGCTCCAGCGAAAAGGAAATTTTTGTTGTCGAATCAGTTGCCGATAAGCTCAAATCGCTTTTAGTCGATCACGGTGCCTATGAACTCAGCAAAGCGCACGAAAAGGCCCTGCTCAAAGAACTTTTCAAAGAGATTCGATCCGGACGCGTCCCCAGCGTCATTAACATGGATTACATCGGCAAGCCGCCCCATGTCATTCTAAAACGCGCCCTTGATTTGGACGTACCGCCGGAAACCCAAATCGCCATTTTAGAAACGAATAAAGATCACCCCCTGATCTGGACCGAGCAAATTATGCCGATCCTGCCGTTTGTCCGCTGCCGGGATGCGAAAGAAGCCATGACGATGGGCGTGGCAGCCGAACAGGGATTGCGGCACACCATCGTCTTTCATTCCAATAATCTTAAAAACCTGGCCTACATGTCCAGCATTGCCGATGCCTCCCAGTTTGTCAAAAACGCCTCATCCATCGGCGGGATCGGTGTCGAAGGCGAGGGCTTTAAATCATTGCATATCGCCACTGGCGGCGAAGGATTGGTGCGCCCCCGGGTCTATTCCTTGATCCGGCGCTGCGTGCTCACAGATGACTTCCGCTACCGTTTTGGGATAGAGGCTGACATATCCACTTAATGGTCTGCCAGCTGAAGCGTTTCGCCACTGGCTGGATGTAAAACATTCTAAAAAGGCCAATCAGGGAGTTTAAAATGGATTTATTGAGAAGAGAAAATTTCTCATCCGGTGCGCCCCTGGAAGATAAGATCGGCTACAGCCGAGCCGTCAAAGTGGGCAATTTCGTCTTCGTTGGCGGAACGACGACCACAACCCCGCAAGGAGAAGTTGAAGCCGAAGGTGACGCCTATCTTCAAACCAAAATTGTGCTGCAAAAGATTCAACAAGCGTTGAAAAAAGCCGGCGCCAAGCTGTCGGAAGTTTACCGGGTTCGCATCTATGTGACGGACATCGCCAGGGCCCAGGAATATATGCAGGCCTACGCGGAATTCTTTAAAGAAATCAAACCGGTGACGATCCTGGCAGAGGTCAGCGCATTGGCGCGTCCGGCCCATCTGGTTGAAATCGAAGCCGAAGCCATTATTGGCTCTTACCTCGTACACAAAGGCCAGAATGAGACTGCATCTAATTCACCATGACCCGGTCGACTTCTCGTGCACCAACATCAGCCGCTGGGCGGAAAATAAGGGCTACCCCATTGCCAATACCTACCTTTGCAATAACGAAGCGCTCCCGGCTATTGATGCCTTTGACTGGCTGATCGTTATGGGTGGATCCCAACATGCCTGGGAAGACGATGTCTATCCCTGGCTGCCTGTTGAAAAAAAGTTTATTGCCCAGGCCCTTGAAGACAACAAAATCATGCTGGGAATCTGTTTTGGCGCTCAGCTTCTGGCAGAAACATTGGGCGCCGAAGTCTTTGTAAATCCGCACAATGAAATCGGCTGGTACGAAGTAACCCTGACGCCTGAAGGCCAACGATCCTATTTGTTCCAAAATGTGCCGAAGCAATTTACAACCTTTCATTGGCACGCGGATCATTTTGCGCTCCCCCCGGGTTGCATTCGTTTGGCCTACAGTGAAGCCACCGAGAATCAGGCCTACATCAGCCAGGAGCGGCGGATCGCCGGCATCCAATTTCATCCTGAATATCCCTTAGAATCGGTGAGATCTTTTGTACGGGAGTTTGGCGATCAGATGCAAAAGGGGCCGTATGTCGCCGGCAAAGAAAAGGTGCTTTCACAAACTGATCAAATTCCAGAAACATATGCGTTGATGGCAGCCATATTGGATAATATGGACCGTCAATTCAAGGTTACAAACTGAAATCCTTAAGGGGTCGTACCTTTGACCCGTCGCCTACCATTGCTATAACGATGAAGACCCAGATACGCAGCGGAAAACAAAAAGCGGTAATTGAGCTTTTCGAGGATCGTGCCCCTCGAACGACCAAAAAGATATTGGCCCTGCTCCCGATTACAGTACCCCTTTGTCATGCCAAGTTTGCCGGCGACGAACTCATGTTTATGATCCCGACGGTGATCGAACCGGAGTTTTTCAAACCGTCGATCGAACCGGGGGATGTCCTTTACTATCCCATTCAACAAACCATCTGTCTATTTTTCGGTGATCACATTGTGCCATTCGGGCAGGGGCCGTTTAATGCCATTGGCAGAATCGCCGCGGGTAATGCTGATTTGGAGCAACTTGCGGATTTAATCGCCCGGCAGGGGTTCCAGTGGACCCAATTTACAAAGTGCTAGGCGTTTAAGGAACATATAGATGAATACGATTTCGCAACTGACAGCTGAAATTATCCGTGAAAGAGAACGAATATGGCAGAAAGCTCCCCTTGAACTGGAAAGTTTAAAGTCCCACCAAAAAGGACGCGCCGGAAATGTCACCGTTCGCGTATATGCCTTTGCAGACGCCTACCGCAACCAGAGAAATTTATGGCTGCTTCGTGATAG
>JBFFCW010000012.1:0-24769 GCA_041559695.1 Desulfobacterales bacterium | reverse complement strand
GTGATTTGCGCGCTATCCTGATTGATTGTGTCAATGATAAAAGGTGGAATTTTTTCTCATTTTTCCGTTCTGCCGGTATTTCTCCTTAATCCCTCATCTATACCGCCTCGATTGTTGAAGGCGGCTTTGAACTGATGTTGTAAGTAACACTGACCACGCCGGGAACCGCTGAAGTAATTCGCGAGGCCAGCTTTTCAAGGATTTCATATGGTAATCGGGTTGGAGAGCCGGTAACCGCATCCTCGCTATCCCAGCATCGAACCTCTATCTGAAAACCGTAATCGCGCGCTGCGTTTCTTATACCGGTGACCCGGTCCTCATGCAATATGGCCAGGTATTGGAAAGCGTCGGTCCCGGCTAATTCCTGCTCGACAACAGCGGTTGCCTTCCTTACCAGTTCGATTCGTTCACGCGTCGTTTCACCAATGACTCTGGCCGCAAGGGCCGGACCGGGAAATGGTGGGCGATTGAATATTTCTTCCGGCAACCCCAGGGCCTTTCCCAGGGCCCGCACGGCAGGTTTCCTCAGCTGAATAATCGGCTCGATAACCTTGTATCCGTAAGCGGCTTCGGTATCGATGCCAAGCTGCGCCAGGATGTTATGCTGGCGCTTGATTCCTGCCACTGTTTCTTCGACGTCCGTAAAATTCGTTCCCTGCAGAAGGAATCGCGTCCCGCTTTCCCTGACCAGACGACCGAACACCGATTTATAAAAGGTATCCGTGATGGCTTGTCGTTTCTCCTCCGGATCGGTTTTGCCTTTTAAGGCGTCAAAAAATTCATCCCGCGCATCAACCAGTTCCACCGGAACGCCACATTTTTCAATGATCGATACCACATATTGGGGCTCCCCTTCACGCATGATTCCGTTATCAATAAAATAAGTTTTCAACTTATCCCCCAATGCGCGATGCCCCAGCATACTCACGACGGATGAATCCACGCCTCCTGAAAGCGCATTGACTGCAATTTCATCGCCAACTTCCGCTGAAATCGTCTGACACTGTTGCTCGATAAAGGATTGCGCCTCCATATCTTCAAGTTTTATTTCCTTGAGCTCCATCTTCGGTCTCCTCCCGTTTTGATTTTTGAGATGAATTCACATAAATTTTGGCTGCTTCTGTGCTGAGTATGGGCAAACACTATTCATGTCAAGAAATTAATTTAGGAAAAAAGGGACGGGGCGGCAGAGAATTGAAAACCGGGGGTTGCCCCCACTTTTTGCCTTCATGTTTGAGATGGTTGCAAATTGTCAAGATTCAAAGTAAAGATGCAATAAACAAACAGGCGGCAACGGTTAAATTCCAATGAAAGGAGATGCGTCCTATGGGGCTTACAGAAATCTACCAGGAAGGTAAAAAGATCCTCAGGGGAAAAGAGTTCGGATGGGTGCTGGACGCGGTTGAAACCGGGTTTATTCTCGAACATGACCGTCGTATCCTCGATCGGTATACGTTTCGGCCCCGGTACATCGACGGCGCGGAGCCCCAGACCACCTGCCGTATCCTCGATGTTGACCTGGCAACCCCGGTGATCATGTCGGCCATGACCATGCCGATTCCGGCGATAACGGATAACGGTTTGATGGACGTTGCCCAGGCCCTTGACGATGCCGGAAGCCTTATGTGGGTGGGTACCCCCATTCCAAAGAATTTAAAAGAACTGGTTGCGACCGGCGTTCCGTTAGTCGCCAATGCCAAACCTTTCAGAGATCGAGACAAGATGTTTCGAGATTTGGCAGAGATCCAAAAAGCCGGTGTCACCTGGGTGGGGATC
This sequence comes from Desulfobacterales bacterium, assembly GCA_041559695.1. GTDB lineage: Bacteria > Desulfobacterota > Desulfobacteria > Desulfobacterales > JAHEIW01 > JAHEIW01. The sequence continues at coordinate 22,993 of JBFFCW010000012.1, read as the reverse complement.
GAGACAGACGCCGGACAGGGAACCAAGATCCACGACAAGCAGGTGGCCTCCGACTGTGCACCGCTTTCACTGCAAGAACTCAAAGACATCCGCAAAAAAGTTTCCTGTCCGTTGATCTGCAAAGGAATTTTGAGCCGCCGGGATGCAGAAAAATGTGTCGAGGCCGGTGCCGACGGCATGGTTGTTTCCAACCACGGCGCCCACACCCTGGACTATCTACCCCATGCCCTGCAGGTAATGGATGAAATAGTCGAAGCTGTCGGCGACAAGACCGTTCTGATTGTCGACGGCGGTTTTCGCCGCGGCAGCGATGTCCTCAAGGGCCTGGCTTTTGGCGCCTCACTGGTCGGCCTGGGCCGTCCGATCCTTTATGGCCTTGCCGCCCAAGGCCGGGAAGGTGTTCATCATCTCATCGATGAAATCACAAAGGAAATGATACGCATCATGAGTATGATCGGTGCCGAAAATCCCGCAACGCTTACACGCGCCATGCTGATTGAAGACCCCTGATGCGTCGGAGCAAAAAGAGACGGGAAAATGGATCGTCCGGAAACGATTAACGGATTAACCGGATGAGCTAAAGAGATTGGCCTCACGCACAGACGCAAAGTCGCCAGGGGCTTTTTTATTATTTAGATTATCAATATTTGCGGCTTAGCGTCTTTGCGTGAGCACTCATATTAAAAAGGATTGATTTTACTTTTCAATTTTAGGCATTTTTGAGATGGGTTTCAGATATTTTTCAATAAACATCCGGGCGCTAACTTGTATTTTTTATCCACCTTGGATTTATCGCCACATTTGGGGCACCGGATATCGCCCCATTCCGCTTTAATCGTTATTTTCTCAAACCCTCCATGCTTTTCGCATATAAATTGATAGACAGGCATTATAAGCTCCTTGGCGAAAAAATTTTTCCAGAACCATCGCCTATCCTTATATTCGGCCAACAGCCGGCATTACTTTAATTTTGCAGGTGTCTAGAAAAGTGGAAAAGGCGGATGTTCATACTATTTTTGCATTTGAAATCTGAATTATTGATTTTGCAAAAACAGATATGCTCAGATCTGTTGGCCGGTCGGCCCTTTACCCGTTTGCCGTTAGGCGAAATCCTTCAAGCAATAAGACTTGCGCTCTAATCTCTTGACGATGAAAGACCTTTTTTGTTAAAAATTGGACGCCGACAATAATGCGATAACCCAAAACCAGAGGGTGCCATGATAAAAGAAAGGTTCACGGTTCAGGGTTCAGGGTTAAACAAAGACCGAAATACAGAAACCCCACTTCTTGAAATGAGAGGCGGGGTTTTTAATTGCAAGGGAATTCCTAATAGACAAAAGATTGGAGCATCGGCATGTTTCGCCAGATAATTAATATGCTTCAGACCTGTGATACCGATAACGGCGTTTTGCCTCCTACTCAAGTATATAATGAAGGTTGGATGCTGAGACTCATCCTTGATTGGTTTTCCAGACAACCGGCATCTGCCCATCAGCTGTCATTTGAAAAAAGCGCGCGCTGGTATTCAGAGTTGTTATTACCATCCCAGTTCCTGCCGAGATATCAAAGGGATCCTCAGGCGGAGGCTTATACTCATGCTGATGGTGCCATCGGGCATTTTTCAATTGGCCGCTCTGGAAAAGGCGATATTGACTTACATTCTGATGCAAAGCAATTTGCGGTCGTTGAAGCGAAGATTTTCAGCAGGCTGTCGAAAGGAATCAAAAATTTTGAAAACTATGATCAAGCAGCGCGAACTACCGCATGTATCGCTGAAACACTATTTCTCAGACAAGGACAGATTGGTGATATTTCAAGACTCGGTTTTTATGTTGTCGCTCCTGAAAATCAATTAAAATTCGAGCCGACCTTTCAAACCTTTTTAGAAAAAGATAGTATAAGAATAAAAGTGCAGAAAAGAATCAAAGCCTATTCAGACCCAACAGATGCAGAAACGAAGAATGAATGGTTTCAAACATGGTTTCTGCCAACCCTCGAAAGCATTGATATACAGTGCCTCACCTGGGAAGAAATCATATCGCACATTCGCTCTAATGATCGTCACAATGGAGATGCATTATCAGAATTTTACGAAAAATGTTTGGCTTTGAATCAACCTGAGTCTAAATTAAGCCCCACAGAAAAATTATCACCCCAGGTAACAACAGGCAAAATATCCGACTATAGAGTATTTACTAAATTACGATCTTTAGGCCTGGTCGCAAATAAACCGGTACCTGACCGTGGAATCGATATCGAGGTCAAGTCTTTGGAGCATCCCGCTAAAATTATAAAAATCCAGGTCAAAAGCAGAAACCCGAAATACGACCCAAATTGGAGATGGTTTCAGATCAGAGTGCAGCCAAAGGAATTGTCGGCAGCCCAAAAAGCCGGAATTGATGCAAATCAAACATGGATTGACAAAGTAAACAAAGTCGACTTTTTCGTATTAGACGCGGTTAAACATGATGAGATGTGGGTGCTACCCAAAGAAAAAATATTTGAGCTGATCAAGTTGAATGGGCAGCGGTACGGCAGCAGGCCGGATAATGTTTTCAACTACGAAGCGCCTTTAAAACAAAAACAAAAAGAAATGAATTTAGATATCGCGGTTGAGGGAGAAAAATTAACGAAAAAATTTGCTGGATATCTTGATAATTTTCAGTTGATTTTGGATGCACTGGCTAAAAATGAGGTCGATTAGTTAAATAGTTGATCGGTTGAATGGTAACCGGTACGGGATCCATACTCGGTACAGGGTATAAGGCTAAAGGTTAAGGAGGTAAAATAAAAAAACCCATTTCTCATAAGGAGATGTGGGTTTTTGGTTCTTAATTTGATGATAAAAACCGACCTATGATCCTTCGAGGGCGGTCTGGGCGTCGACCATCTCGGCATATTCTACCAAAAAATAATTGCTGCGTGACTGTTGCGGCAATCGATCCAGCATGTCTTTGTCTGCCTCGCGGACAATCGCTGCGGTCATTTCGAGTTCGACGCCCTCCAAATACACTGCAACACGGGCGATACCCTTCCCTGTACTATTATTGGACTCGGAGACTGCCTCATTTAGTGCTTGCAGCACATCAGAATCTGCCGTAATGATATTCATTGTTTTCATCGCCTTTTGTGCCCTTGGGGCACCGGGAGACTTGCACATATAAAAATCCGGATGCTCCCGGTAAATCGGTCGTAAGTCCGCCATGCTGATGGAGGATAGCGAAAATTCATTGAATGCTGCTTTATGGTTCTCGCGAATACCGCCGAAAAGCATGTAGGTTCCTGAGAATGGTTCAAGCAACTCGAAATACACGTCATAATCGCCGGTTTCTACATACAATTCATTATCTTCCGTAATTGTAACGGCTTTTTTGGCGGAACGCTGCCAGTAACTTTTGATAATAGCCATCGCCGCCAAAATTACTACGACATATATAAATGCTTTTCTCATGATCGCCCCTATTGAAAAATATTGCTTCTCTGAGATTTTAATCGGCAGATTGGTTTTTTAACTTTAGGCGGTGAAGAAAAACTAAAAGATAAGATTACTCCGCAGATTAAGCAGATTACACAGATTATAAAGATAAGTTAGATAAAATGGACTACCGAGGGCAAGCGAAGTTCATGATTCAAGAGGCTAAACAAAAGAGCCACTTGCATGAACTCGACTACTCAGAAGGTGAAAGTTAGCGCTGGTTGGGATTCTCCGGCAAAAAACCGTTTTCAAGACAAAATAATGAATAACCGGGAAAATTCAATTTCTTCAGATATTCGCTCGTCTTTTTAATATCATACTCGAGCCTCCCCAATTCAATCCGGCCCGTAGCCGTATCAAAAGTGGCGAAACTTGCCCGGGGGTCTCCATCCCTGGATTGACCGACGCTTCCCGGATTAACCAGAATCTTATCTCCGAAATTTTTGACATAAGGCATATGCGTATGGCCGGTGACAATCACATCGGCCTGGATATCCTGATAGTATTCAGCCAATTCTGATCGGGGGGTGTTTTTATCCAGGTAATGGTGAACAGACAAATGGGGCCCGGTATGATTCATATAAAATGAAACCCGATCTAAAACCAATCGACATTCCCGTGGAAGCTGTTTCAAATATTTTTTGGCGTCATCATTTATCAGCTCTACGGTTAAGTCCGTATTGCGGTCAAGGTCCTTTGCGAGGTGAGCGTATTTCTGACTGATGTAATCAGAGGCTTTCTGATCATAGGCGACATTGTAGTCATTATTTCCCATACAAATGTGGGCACAACTATCTTTCAATGCACGGATGCATTGCTGCGGAAAGGGGTAATCCACCACGACATCGCCGCAGCAGAGCACGGCATCATATTTTACTTCTTTCATCACACTGTCAAGCGCATGATAATTTCCATGAACATCGGATATGACTAACAATATCACTTTACAAACTCCGCGTTTAGTTGAACACTAAAAACCCCGTCCTCCCAATGGAGAACCGGGGTTTGTGTTTGCTTAACCAGATCCTGATAAAACCTTAGGGCTTCTCAAGCGGCCTTTTTGCCAAATTTGATTTTGTAAGCGGATTCTATACGGGCAGTGGGAATGCGACCATTATTAAAGCAAGCCCGGCACAACGTATAGTAAAGGACAGGTGCTCTATCTTCCCGGTTTTTGGAGCGCTTCGGCTCATCCGGCGTATAACTGCCCAACACGTGAAGGTATGGATCCCCACACACGATGCAGGGTTCATCTCTAAGATCGTTAAAAAGCTTTTCTTCTGCTTCAACCCGCATTTCATCTGTCATAACGACCCCCTCAGTTTTTTAAGGGTAATTCCGGTTGCCGAAAGTTCAGGAATGACGGACAGGATTTACGATGCTGACATTGCTTGCAGATGGCGATGTGCTTTTTGTTATTCGCCTTGGTTTTTGGACAGGAAACATAGCTCATGGCGTTTATTTTTACCTGCGATCATTAAATTTGTTTGAAGCAAATAAATCGAGAGAACGCTCTATTACATTTGGTCGTATTAATTATGTATACTCAATATATAGGTATTTGTCAACGGATTATTACTATATGTTGTGTGTGTTTCAGAGGTTCAGGGTACATCAGGTAGATTAGTTAAATAGTTGATTGGTCAAATGGTGAAAAATTAACAGGTCCAAGGTTATACCAAAGATTGGAATACAGAAGCTCCATTTCCTGAAATGAGAGATGGGGGGTCCGGATTTAGAGGGATGTATTTAAAATTATTACAATGTGATCGCCCATAACTCATCTTGTGGTTTCTTGACGGAAATTGATACATTTTATATGATAGAATGATTAAATCAGCTATCATGAATTTTTTAAAGAGTGAAACCAGATGCCGACCTTATTACTGCAACTCAAAAACAAACTCCTGGGGGAATATCCCCTTGAAGAGGGTGCTTCTTTAACGATCGGCCGGCGGGATACCAACGATGTGGTCATCGAAGATCCTGCTGTTTCCGGGCATCACGCCAAGATAGATGCGCTGGAAGACCGGTTTGTGCTGATTGATTTGCAGAGCAAAAATGGCTCCTTCGTCAACGAGCAACTGGTGAACTCGCACTGGTTAAAACATGAGGACGTTATCACCATCGGCGAGCATTCTCTCATCTTTAATTATTATGAAAAAGTGCAGGTGAGTGAAGATAACTCAGATGATTTTGATGAAACGCTGGCAATGAATACGACGCAGCACCGCAAGATGATGATCAAAAGCAACCCCACTAAAAGCATTAATGTGGTAAGATTCTGGGACAGGAGCCAGAATCGCGGCAAGGTCAAAGATGTGGAACCGCCGGCTTCCAAGCCCCGCTTTGAGCGTCCAAAAGAAGAACCGGTGGGCATCCTGACCTATTTAGCCGGCGGGATCGGCCAGATTAAACTCACCCGCAAAATTACAACCATTGGAAAAGACCCCACATCCGACATCGAAGTCACCGGTCTGCTGATGGGTTCAACTGCCGCCACTATCAGCAAGACGGCTGAGGGCTTCTGTTTTAACTATATCGGCGGGATACCCCGACCCAAAGTCAATGACCAACCGGTTAAAAAATCGACCATCCTCACCGATCAGGATATCGTTGAAATCGCTTCGGCCCAATTGCAGTTTTCAATCGAAAAATAGTCAAAACCGTTCATTTATGTTCTTAATGTCTTTGTAGTTAAAATGCCTTTTCAATCAATATAATTCACCACGAAGACACAAAGTTCACGAAGAAAAAATATTATTTACTATGAATATAAACTTTCTCTGTGCCCTTGGTGTCCTTTGTGGTTAATTTTTTATTTAACCTTTGCGCCTTCGCGGCTTTGCGTGAGACCCTTCCCAAGCTCACTGCCGGATCAATAGCGGTTCCGCCTTTTTTATCCGCAGAATGCGCAGATTACACAGGTGATAAAATAAGTTGGGTAAGACCCGTCTTGGCTCTTGAGACGAGCGACGTCGCGGCAGGCAGGCACAGACAAACTAAAAATTACCGGCCAGCACGGTTGAATCCCGCTCTCATCGAAATTTTTCATCTATTAAAATGATTGCATTCCGCTTAAAATAAATATAACCCATAAGCAATGAATTTTGTGAGGCGATTCCTTGCTTATCGATTTATAACCGCTTGACAAGGAGATATCTATATGGATCTGCACCGCATCAGGTACAGAGGAGATAAGGAGGATGTTGAACTGCTGTTCAAAGAATACAACCTTGAGGGCATTATTTCAGCGTCGGAAGATCGGCAGAAGTTGGAAGAGTCCGATTTTCGCAATAAATTGCTAAAAGACGGCGCCTTTTTACTGAGCAAACCCATTTCGCCCCGTATCTTCAACATCGTTACGGAAACAAAACAAAAGCTCGACCTCGAAGGTGAATATGAGGTTTTTTGTTTGAATTCGAACAGCATCAACGCTTTTGCTTATGTTCAACCGGCTGAAGAGAAAAATTTTTTTATTATCGGCATTACTTCCGCAGCCCTAGAAGAATTAGAAGATCTGGAGATACAGTTTATTCTCGGACACGAGCTCGGGCATTTTTTGTTCGAGCACAACCGCATGAACTATTTGATCAACCCCAATCCGACCAGCCAGGGTGTTACCCTGCTGCCCAGTATGGGGGAAAGTATTTTTTTGAGATGGCGCAAAAAATGTGAGATCAGTACGGATCGCGTCGGACTCTTGGCCTGCGGTGATTTTGAAAACGCCGCGCGGGCCATGTTGAAAACAGCCTACGGTCTTACCGGGAAAAATTTAAATTTAGACGTGGATTCACTGCTGCAACAAATCGATGATCTAAAAGAGGAGCCCGAGGCGCTCGAGGTAAACTATCGCTCCCACCCGCTGATGCCGCTGCGGCTCAAAGTCATGCAGATGTTCGCCGAGTCGTCTATTTTTTCTCAGGTCGTAAACGGGAAATCCGATATTTCCGAAAAGGAATTGAGCGCACTCGAAGATCAAACGGATCAATGGGTTAACTGGATTAGAAGATATCCGCGCCGGCCCCTGGAGCTGGCGGTCATGAAATTGGTGACCGCCGCCGGTATTAAACTCATCATGACCGAAACCGTTATTATGGACGAGGAGATCAAAGTCATTATTCAGATATTGCATAAATATTTTACCGACGAACCCGGCGAGGTCATCCAAGAGGTCACGCAAGACACGAAAACCCTTGATAAACTAATCGATACGACGGTAAAAGAAATCTCCGAAAAAGGCGACGATCGACATAAAACCTTTGTTCTTTCGCGCCTGGCCGATATTGCCATAGCCGACGGGAAATTGGCGAAACCGGAAGCGGGGATTATTTTTGATATTGCCAAGGCCTTTGGCATCCAGGAAAAAGCGGCCTATTCCATTGTGGTCGGGGGCATGAGTTCGGTGGGTTTGAATATCGATTGGAAAATGAACAGCCTGGTGCGTGAGATAAAAGCACAGTTACAGAAAAAATACTAAACCGGTGATCTCATCTGAGATTTCCCGCCTTCGCCTATTGGCTTCGGCGGGCAAGCAGGTGTCATTCAAGGAATGTGAAAGACAGATCGATTGAGATATGGATGATTGGGGTAAAGATCCCGCGGTACAGGGGATGAGAAGGGTGTTTAATGGAATGGAAACGTCCCTGGGGGAACTTCTGGGGCGACTGGCCATTTCCCCATATGACCCTCGCATCCGGGGATGGCTGGAAAAGGCGCTGGCAAAATTCGAGCAGTCATGGGGCGTTGCCCAGCAGATGGGGATCAGCATGAATGAAGAAAAGGCCCCGGCCGTCTATGCCCATTGCCTGGCCAGGGTAATGGGAGCGGAGGGCGTCGAAATCCCTGAGGGCACGTTGCCGGAGGAAAAACAGACACAGAAACTGGTCAATGAGGTTTTTAAATGATCCGATTACGCCTGTTTGGCCGCTGCCGCATATATCATGATCCGGTCAGCCCTGTTTTAAAAGCGCCGGCACAGATCGGATGGGCCGCCCGCTTCCGCACCATCGATCTTGTCACCCCCCGCAAGCTCAAAGGGCGGGAGCTGCTCATGCGGACGCGCGGCTGGTGGACGGTCGAACCTTCCGAAGTCCTCGAAACCGTCGAGGCGCACGGCAACCTTGTGCTGGGCGGCAGCGGCGAACTGATGGTGGAGTTCGCCGATCAAACGGCCGTTGATGGACTCACCTCTGCTCTTTCGGACAAATTTGGGGATCAGGTGCTTTTGGCGCCGTGATGGAAAAGGTTCAGGGTTCAGGGTTGTTCGATTGCGGAATGCGATTTCTGAATTTGCCACAGACCCGCACGGGCACACCCAAACAGTTAAAAACAGGTACAAGGACCATGGCGCGCGGTACAGGGTTATCCGCAGATTACGCAGATTTTCGCAGATAAAAAAGCTCAGGGTTTAGGTTCACCTTAAGGACTGCGTGCTGAGGACTGGGGACTGAGGGGCAAAGAAGTGGTTTTGCGCACCTGAAGGAGCGGCCGGTTATCTCTCACAGAGTGCACAGAAAGCTCGGAGGGCTTTTGCTAAAAACTTTTAAGTTATTCTGTGTGCGATCTTCGGGGGCTCTGTGTGATAGGAAGTCTAATCCCCGCTGCGCTTCAGGCGCACTTTAGGCTTCGCTCTGTGCGCTGCGACCCAACAAGTCGTTTGAGGAGCAGCCCTGCGGGCTTTGCAGAGCAGGGTTCAATGTTCAGAGGTTCTGGGTCCCCCGTTAAAATCCTGAAAATACGTGCTGATTTTATCTTTATTTTTGGACCGCCATAGCCGGTGCGTACTTGTTTTTTCGCATGTGAAAGACTTTTATCAGCCGGGTGGCAAATTGAATGTTTTCATGATGCTGCCCCTGCAGGCGAATTCCATTGCCAATCATTCCCGAACTGTTGACGCCTGAATATATGACCTTCCCTTTGATTTCTATCAAATTGTTATCCAGATCGGTGGACATCAATGATATGTATTCTGTAAAAAGGAGCCGGGGCGTTTCAAGAAAGATCCCATTTTGGCTTATATCTAAAGCACGCCCCATGCCCAGATCTGTGATCTCACCATTTTCCTTTATCGCCATATAAGAAATAAGGTTACATGTTTTAACTCTTGGATAATTCCTGCGTTCCATCTCTGCCTTTCATTTGTTTCTTCTTTTCAAAATGAATTCCGGTTGTGCACACCTCAAAATAAAGGACACGCGTTTAAAGGTATAAGGTGCAAGGTATGTGGTGTAAGGTGAAAAGCTAAGCATATTCTATGCCATTAAACCTGACACCGGGTGGAAATTTAGGCCTGTCAAATTATCATAAAATATCGAGAGGATATGAAGGCTACACCTATTTTGGGGGCCATTTTTAAAAAAAATTCTGTCTTTGGGATCGCAATTGTGAAATATATGAAATAGTATATATGGTAAAAAGTTAACAGACAGTCGAAACAGCGGGTATGGCGAATCCAGCAGTGCAATGAATGTTAACCCAAAATGGGGGGTAAATTATGAAAAAACGTGACCGGGATATTGAAAAGGAATACACGGTTAAACAAATGGCGGCAAAATTACGCCGGCTGGCGGCCTGTTTGGAAAACGGAAAATCATTTCAGATTCAGATTGCCGGCGAGCGGATATATATCCCGGCCGGCGCAACATTTAATATCGAACATGAGAGAGAAGGCAAAGCGGAGGAAGTGGAGTTCCAGTTTAAATGGCAGCGAAGTCAGTAATGACCATTATTTTTTGAGATTGAGTTTTGACACGTTGGCCCAGGGTGAATTTGAAACCTGACAGTTTAATCCCCGGGTTTTAAACAATGCAAAGGAAAGCGTTCAATGATTGATGTCGTCAAACGGTTTTTCAACAAAGCAACCCCCAAAGTTAATGAAACATCCGGCCAGAATACAGAACACGATATCCGCGTTGCGACTTGTGCCCTGTTTGTGGAGATGGCACGTATAGACGAGACGTTTACGGAAGCGGAGATGAATGCCATTCTTTCGATTTTAAAAGAAAGATACGGCTTATCCCCGGAACATGCCGACGCGCTGATCGCAGAAGCTGAGAGAGAACTCGAAAAGAGCGTGGATCTTTGGCAATTTGCCAGACGGATCAATGAGAATTATTCAACCGAAGAAAAAATTGAAATCATCGAGACCCTGTGGCGCATCGTCTATGTTGACGGGAAAATGGACCGGTATGAACACTACCTGATGAACAAGCTGCAAAATTTGCTGCGGCTATCGCACGACCAGCTGATCGCCGCGAAGCTCAAAGTCCTTCAAGCCGAAAAATAATTGATTTTGACCCTTCATGTGATCGTTGTTAGGCGGCACATCCAAGAAACATACGGAGGCACATTTGAAGTGCATGGTCATTGAAATATTCAGGCCGGGATCGAAAGAAAAGGTCTATGCACGCTATGAGGCAAAAGGGCGAATGTTGCCTGGTGGGCTTAAATACATCGATTCATGGCTTACTGAAGACGGAACGCGCTGTTTTCAATTGATGGCAACAGACGATTCTGAATTGTTCAATCTTTGGATTGAAAAATGGAGTGATCTCGTTGCGTTTGAGATCATTCCTGTTCTTGATTCGCCAACCAAAGAGTCCAACATGCGCTTTTACCGGACCGCCACCGCGGCCACTGATACTTGCCATTATCACAATTCCGGACATCTCCAATAAATCGGTAGATATCAAATTTGAAAATTGTTTGGATATTCAATTTATATCACAAATCAGAGGGGTGAATCCGGGCCTGTGAATTTGCCCTTTTTATTGCCTCAAAGCCGCATTTCTCGGAGTCATGATTTGACACGAAAATCGAAGATGCAATGAGCTGCATATATCCATTTGGTATCTGCAATAATTTCATTTAGTCTGATAGTTGGTAGTTTCTCAATATACATGTAATCGACTGATATTGGGTTTTTGGCAAAATATTTCAAGTTTTGGTTTAGTAAAATTTCTTATTGCGTTATCATACCCAACAAATTTTCAGTCCTTCCAAATTTCACCATCAGACACTCAACCTAAAGTTCCAGCCCTTGTAAAATCTTGAAGATTTGCGTATGACTGATCCAACCCATAACGGATCATAGTTTAAACAGAGTGTTAATTAATGAAATCCATTCGAGTCATTTTCTTTTTATTGTTTGCCGGTCTTTTGACGGTTGTCCCATTTACCAACGCCGAGGATAAACCACCGGAAACCCAAACAAAGAATAAACAATCCATTGCCATATCCGAGGCAATGGACGATGTGTTGATCCAGGAGATCTCCAAGGTCAAGGAAGCGTATAGCCAGAAAGGACGCTCTCTTTTTGACCGCCATCCCCTCGGCTGGGATCTGAATACCATCGCTTACTTATCCCGCCTGGCGTTATCTTTGCCGGGGAAAATTCCCGTATTTACCCGTATTGTGATCGAGCAAGGCCAGGTGCTGGGCGTGATCGGCTCCATCCTTGTTTTGGTGTTTATTTCCGCTGTCCTATACAGCCTGCTGGGTCAGCGGCGGGTGATGCGCTGGGTGGAACAGCGGGTCGAACTGCTGTCCAAGTTCATTCCGGAGGCCACTTATCCATTCGTTATGTCCGGTATCAAAGTGGTCGTTTCCGCCTTGATACCGCTGTTGCTGCTGGCCGTTTTTGCTCTGATTAACGCCATGATCGACTATTCAGCGGTCTGGTTTCAACTCAACGGGCGTCTGCTCGGATTTTGGGCTGTCGGTGCTCTTTTGTTGCGTTTGCTGAAGGAATCCCTGACCCGCGACCTGTTCAAGGTAACCGCACAGCACGGCCGAACAATTTATCGTTGGGCACGGCTGGCATTGTTATACACGATTTTCGGAGTGGCCATATACTGGACGGCGGAAGTTTTCGAGATACGTGAAGATGTTCTGGCACTTTTGCGTTTTGTGATATCAGTTTCCGTTACCATCGTCCTGTTCATCCTGCATCTCAACAAGAAGGCTTTTATATCATTTTTGCCGCAGCTGACGATTCGAAGCTATATGCTATTTCGAAGGTTTTTGGAAAAGTATTATTTTCCGCTGCTTTTTGTATCGTTTCTGGCTGCTCTGTTATGGTGCGTTGGATATCGCGCATTGGGCCAGCTGGTGTTAACCAAGATCTGGTTCACTGGTGCTGCGTTTGTTCTGATTATGCTGCTCTATCATACCTTGCGGCAATTTTTAAACAATTGGTTTCAGCGGCTGGACTACACCGATGAAAACGCTCGTATGTTCGTGAACACATTGCGATCAATTCTCAATTATGCCACCATTGCGGCGATCCTCATCATTGGTCTCAATATGTTTGGGTTATTGAATCCCCTGCAGCGTATCATGTCTTTTCCAATTTTTGATCTCGGCGATACCACTGTCACATTCTGGTTGATTGTCATGGCAATTTTCATTCTGCTGGCTATTATTGCAGTCTCCCGCCTGGCACAATCTTACTTTGATTACAAAGTGTATCCCTCTTTCGGCATTGATCCAGGTTTGGGGTATGCACTCAACACGGTATTCAAATTCGTCGCTCTCGGGATCGGTTTTTTAATCGCACTGAATATCCTGGGGATTAACCTCCGCTTTTTTTTAGTCTTTGCCGGGGCCATCGGTATCGGTGTCGGCCTCGGGCTTCAGAATATGGCCGCCAATGTGATCAGCGGCTTTAGCATCATTTTCGGCGGGAAAATCCGCAAGGGTGACTGGATCGAGGTCGGGTCCATGCTCGGAGAAGTGACAGATATTTATCTGCGAGCCACCAAAGTGCGAACCCGAGATAATATCGAGTACCTGGTTCCCAATTCCAACATTATTTCCAACACCATGGTAAATTATTCATTGTCGTCACCGCTGATCCGTATAGAGCTAACCGTTGGCGTTTCATACAAGGCTGATCCGCGCCAAGTTGAAAATATTCTACTGGCGGCTGCGGAAAACGAGCCGCTTGTCGACAAAACCCATATGCCGGCAGTACGCTTTGTCGAATATGCCGACAATTCCATCAATTTCGAATTACTCATCTGGATTAACGTACGCAAAACACCGCGACGCAAGGTCCGAAGCAACCTTTATTTTGTAATATTTGAAGCGCTTGCCAAAGCCGGCATTGAGATCCCGTTTCCCCAAAGAGACATACATATCCGCTCAAAAGTGGATCCAGTTTGAGTAGCAACAAATTTTTGTAGAAAACACTCAGCAGTCAAAACCTGAGGCTTGGGTTGGATGGGAAATCGAAGAAGTATAATAAAAATGGCTTAATATACTCTGATATGTCAACTATTTTTGCAGACCCAAATACTGATATTTCTCTCCACCTAATCAACGGTTTTTGAGGCTATAAAAATGTTGTGATATATTGGCATATCTGCAATTTTGGCAAAGCACAGATTATCTCAATATATCAACAGTTTCCAGAATACCTGATTCTGATTGAAAAAACCTATCGATTTGGATATAAATGCAACTAACTTATTTCTGATTTTTCTATTCCAACTGACCTGCGGCGGTATTCCAATTACAGAATCGAATCTGGCTCTCGTCTGATTTCGGCACTTCCATAATCAACATACTGAGTTCCTCTGTTTGAAACCTTAAAAAAGGATGTCAGTTATGACCGAAGAGGGTTTTAAGCGCAAACTCAGCGCCATCCTCAGTGCGGATGTCGAAGGTTACAGTCGCCTCATGGGCGAAGACGAAGAAACGACTATCCGCACACTAACAGCCTACCGTGAAGTTTTAACCCATCTTGTCGAACAACACAACGGCCGGGTAATAGACTCTCCGGGAGATAATTTGCTTGCCGATTTTGCCAGTGTAGTTGATGCTGTGCAGTGTGCCGTAGCGGTTCAAAAGGAGATCAAATCTCGGAACGACGTACTTCACGAAAATAGAAAGATGCAGTTCCGTATCGGCGTCAACCTCGGAGATGTGATTCAAGAAGAAAATCGGATTTATGGTGATGGTGTCAACATTGCTGCGCGTTTGGAAAGCTTGTGTGATGGGGGTAAGATCTGTATTTCCGGTACCGCATTTGAACATGTTGAAAATAAGCTTAATTTAAAATTCAAAGACCTCGGTGAGCACCAAGTAAAGAATATTGTGAAGCCATTGCGGGTTTACAGGGTAGAAATGTCGGATGAGTCTTTTGAATTACCTATAAATGAAGGGCTTCAGCTTCCAGATAAGCCATCTATCGCCGTACTTCCATTTGATAACATGAGTGGCGACACATCTCAGGAATATTTCAGTGATGGACTGACTGAGCAAATTATTACCGGAATATCCAGAATAAGCGAATTGTTTGTTGTGGCGCGAAATTCAACTTTTACGTATAAAGGTAAAGCAATTAAAGTCCAACAAGTGGGTCGGGAGCTGGGAGTCCAGTATGTGCTCGAGGGATCTGTTCAAAAGTCCGACAAGCGTGTGCGCATTACGGCTCAATTGATTGATGCCATAAGTGGTCACCATCTGTGGGCTGAAACCTATGACCGTGACCTGGAGGATATATTCGCAATTCAGGATGAAATTACAATAAAAATCATGCATGCCCTTCAAATTGAACTGACCGGAGGAGACCAATGGCGTTATTGGGCGGGTCAGACAACAAATATCAAAGCCTTTACTAAGCAACTTGAGGGATTTAAATATTTTTACCGTTTTACAAAAGAGGATAATGCTCAAGCCCGAAAACTATTTGAAGATGCAATCGCGCTGGATCCAAACTATGCAGCTCCATATTCCCTTTTGGGTTATTCTTATTTAAACAGCATATACTTTAATTGGAGTGAAAATCCTCTTGAATCTTTTGAAATGGCTGAAAAATTTGCGCAAAAAGCGATTGCCATAGATGATGCTACGGACCACGCTCATTCTTTATTGAGCCAGATACGCCTTTTCCAGCGACAATATGACACCGCTATTGAAGAGGCAGAAAGAGCAGTTGCCTTAAATCCCAATGGATCAACAGCATATGCATTATATGGATTTACACTCGTTTTCGCGGGGAAGTTTGAAGATGCAATTTCAATGTTAAAAAAGGCGATCCGGCTCAATCCAATCCCACCAGCTTACTATTTATTCTTTTTGGGCTTAGCATATCGCGGAATTGGTCGTTATGAAAAAGCTTTAGAAGCCTATCAAAAAGCACTTCCCCAATATCCTAACACGATAGTTGTTCAACTTGGTCTGGCCTCTTGTTATTCTGCGCTAGGTCGTCAAAAAGAGGCCCAGAACGCTGCAGCAGAGGTTCTGAAGTTAAATCCCAATTTTTCCATTGATTTTTATTCAATGACAGTGCCGTTTAAAAATCAATCTGACTTAGACCGGCACCTAAACGATCTACGCAGGGCTGGAATCTCAAATTAGTTTGTTCTAATCTTCTGAGATAAGATATCTGCAATAATTTTATCATTTAAAAAGTGCAGAAACTCCAACATATACAAACTTTGAGAAATTTTAGAAAAGTTGTACGACCATCGTGTCAATTGAAGTTCTAACTTGCTATCCAATTCTGTCAATTCGCGTATAGGTCGGGGTAATTAAATATTTGATGGGGGTACAAAAAAAGCGCTGACGATCAGCCAATTTCTGTTGTTTCTTCCATTGCCGGCTTCAGCAGTGCCACCAGCACAAATCCAAGTATGGCGATCGCGGTGCAGATCCAGATGGCTCCGGCATATGCACCGGTGATGTCAAAAACGTATCCCGCCATTACCGGTCCCAGGGCACCGCCAAAGTTACCGCTAAACATCGTTATACCGAAAAGCGCCCCATGAAATTTTATCCCGAAAAATTCCGCTATGAGGGGGGAAAAGGCTGTAAAAAATCCGCCGTGAGCGACGCCGTAGACGACGGCAAAGAGGTAAAGCATCCACAGTTCGGTCGCGATTTGCAGCCATAAAAGCCCGGCAATCAGCAGAATAAAGCAAAACATAATCACCCTTTTGCTGCCGATACGGTCAATGGCAAGCCCGCTGATAAATCGACCCGCCATGCTCACGCCGGCAATTGTGGAGAGTACGCTGGCGGCTCGGGTCGGAGAAACGTTGATCTCTTGGGCAAAAGGTACAATATGTACCATCACCGTCAAGAGGCAAAAGACGATCGCCATCATGGCGGCGCAAATCGTCCAGAACTGCCGGGTGCGCATGGCCTCGCGCAGGGTAAGGCCTTCAATATCCGAAATCGGCCCGACCGTTGACCCGGACGCATTCCCATCGGGTGAAAGGCCCATTTGGCCCGGGTCCCGGCGCAGCAGTTGGGCGATTGCCACAAGTATGACCAGCACCGCCACACCGATGACGGCGCAGGAACTCCGCCAGCCGTAGCGAATAATGAGGATGCTCGCCAAAAAGGGGATGGTCATCTGCCCGGCACCGGTGCCGACCTTTACGATGCCGGTTGCAAATCCTCTTTTTCTGACGAACCAGCGTGCGATGGTGCTCAGGGCAATAACATCGACGGTACTCAGGCCGATGCCGAAGATGATCCCAAAGAACAGGTAGAGCTGCCAGATGGCTTCGAGCCTTGACAGGAGAAAATAGCCCAGGCTGAAGAAAACGCCGGAGATGGTCATCAAGATGCGCGGCCCGAATCTGTCGTTTAATCTGCCGACGCCAATGCCGAGAAGGCCCATCAATAAAAAGGCCATCGATGCAGCCCCTGAGATCAAAGCCCTCGACCAGCCGAACTCATCGATCAACGGATTGAACAGCACGCCATAAGACAAATAAGTGCCGACACCAACGGCCTGGATGCCGAAACACGAGGCTGCAATGACATGCCCATATCGATACTTCGCTTTTAAGACCTTACCCAAGGATATAATTCCTCAACCGAAATCGTGTTTGCAAAAGCAGCCGCATACATAAAGGTCGATGTTTTGTATTACAAGATTGATCAAAATAACAGAAAAATATTCTCCCCTTCCCTCTTACCGATATCCCCAGGCAAGCCGATAGCCGGCCTCTCGCCAGGTTCTCGGTCCCGGGGCTCAGTGGTTCAATAGTTTTGCGTCGGGCGGCCAGGGTAGAATCATAAAATCCCATTTCTCAGAATGAAAAATGGGATTTGGGGCAAGGGTTTTGTGAAGGCTCATCGTGAGCGGAATTGCAAGGATTTTCCCGCCTTTTCCCAGCCATTCATGCCGTCCTTAAAATGAATCACCTGGGTATAACCCATCTGCACCAGTTTACCGGCAGCGGTATCGCCCATGGGCCCTGCTTTGCAGTACACGACGATGGGGGTGGTTTTATCATCGGGAAGGTCCGCCTGATGCCGCTCAATTTCATTGAACGGGATCAAAAGGTCGGTTCCAGGAATCTCGCCTTCATAAGGAATATGCGTATTAATGAGCGTAAAGTCTTTATTTTCAGCCATCTCAACAAAATGATCTATGGAAACATTGAGATAACCGTTGGTTTCGTTGGGCGCACCCTGATAATCGGAACAGCCGATCAATCCGATAATAAATACACAGATTAAGAGATGATTTTGTAAACGCATCATTCGAGGCCACCGGTCTTTGATTCTCAGCATAAAAAGTGACTCAAAACCGGCTTCCGAGATAATGGATGAATGGGCGGAAACCGGAATCAATGATAAATGAGATTTGTATCGATCCACCCGTATGCGACGGTGTCCAGCATCTCACCGGAAAAGGGCATCTGCTGCTTGCGCAGATACATGCCGCTGATTTTTTCATAAAATCGCCGGTAAGGGTTGTTTTCCAGGACCCAGACCAGCATTGAATAGATACCGAAATGGTTTAGCCGGTTCGCCAGAGCAAAAACCAGTTCTCTACCGATACCCTGCCGCTGGTGATTTTTCAGCACGTACAATGCGTAAATTTCACCACTGTAAATACAATCACCCTGCCGCTCATAACCGCCGCTGACAAATCCCACCACCTCACCGGCATCTTCAGCAACATAACTGATGGCCTTATTGCTTTTTTGTTCGTTTATAAATCCCCGTTCGAGCCGTCTTGGCGACATAGCGTATAAGTAGCCCAATGGCACCAAACCGAGGTACGTGTGCTGCCAGGTGTGGATATAGACGCGGCAGATGGAACGTGCATCATTTTCTTGGGCAGGACGAATTTGCATTGAAGCCACCGTCTATCGGAACCATTCATAGAACCCATCTCAAAAATGTCTTTAGGCCCCATATCTTTGTTGGTGCCTCGCTTTAAATCCTTCGATCCGCCTCAGGCGGACCTCCGGTTTACGACCCACAAGGCGTATGAGATCAGACGGGGAATCCCGCAACGCGGGAAAGTTCGGCCCCGCCGCGCGGGTCCCGGCGGAGCCTTTAGGCGAAGACGGAATCTTGAACCAAAATCCTATTTTTGAGCTGGGTTCGTAATAGCCAATATAATACGTCTAATCCTGTTTGGAAATACGCCGGTAGGAAAAAGTTCCGGGTTCTTGGATTGCGGATTGGGGAATTTTAATTAGCCGCGGACCCTTCTTGTCTCTATCGAGCTGCGCAGGGCAGGCACACACGGACATAAACGGACTATAAAATAACTAAAATGAATCCGCAGATTACGCAGATTTCACAGATTATTCAGTTAAATTTTAAAAATTAGACGCGAAGGCGCCAAGATTAATTTGCCGGGCTTACACGGTCATACCCGGATCTTTTATATGTAAAATTGGCATCCGGCGGCAGGCATCATGTGTATTTAGCCCAGCTAATTTGACACTTGAATATAAAAACCCCCATTTCTCAATATGAGAAATAGGGTTTAAATTTGATCATGCTGTAATTTGAAGTGCGGCTGTATTCGGAAACGAAAAAGGCCCTGCCAGCTGAAATCGCCTGCCTTGCCGTTCAGCGGCCGTTGCTGTTGAGCAGCGCTTCAATGCCGGCGCCGGTCTTAATGAGCGTTTCCTTTTTATGTCTGGGCAGGCGCTTGACCTGGTGTTCCACTTTCAGGGCCCGCCCTTTTTTCCCCACCTTTTTTGTAAAAACCAGTTTCAGGGGACCGCGTCCACGAAGGTATTTTGCGCCCTTGTTGGCCAGATGATCGGCCATTCTGCGTTCAACATCGGTGGCAATACCCGTATACAGGCTGCCGTCGCGGCATCTTACGATATACACGTACCAGTCAGGCATCAGATAGCTTAAGAAGAACAGGCGCAGCCGCTACCGCACCCCGCCGGATCCTGGGTCGCTGTGGCGCTGATGCCGACAACCTCGATGTCGAAGGTCAACGTTTGGCCGGCCAGGGGGTGATTCAGGTCTACGACCACTTTTTCATCATCCATCTCGGTAATCAGAGCCGGAACTTGCTGCCCTTCCGGCGAGGAAAGGGCCACTGTCTGCCCCACCTCGGGATTGATTTCGGCGGGAACGTCCGCCCGGGGAAAAGAGTGGGTAAGGCTTTCGTCTTTCCGCCCGTAAGCGTCTTCAGGATCGAGGGTGAAAACCTTTTTTTCGTTCAAAGACATGCCCATCAGCGCATTTTCAAACCCTGAGATGATCTGGCCCGCGCCGATTTGCACTTCCAAGGGATGACGTCCCTCGCTGGTATCGAAGACCTCTCCGTTTTGCAATGTTCCTTTATAATGCACACTGACGAACTGCCCGGTTTCAACTTTTTCCATCAGAATCTCCTTCAATTGAATTTATGAGTTGTGAACTTAATTAAATCTAAAAAATATTTCCCTTGGTGAACTTTGTGCCTTTGTGGTGAAATTTTTGCGGCTCGAAAAGGGATATTAACCACAAAACACGAAGAGCTCAAAATAGGTTAATAATCACACAAGTCAAGTTTTAATTAAAACATTACCTTTACAATTGGGATATACACTGATACAGTGCGCCGCTTAAAAACCGAATTACGGGATAAACAGGAATAACCTAAGGTAATTCATGGAAAGTTACAATCAAAAAGAAATTAGCCGCAGAAGAACCTTCGGCATCATCAGCCATCCAGATGCCGGCAAGACCACGCTGACGGAAAAGCTGCTCCTTTTCGGCGGAGCGATCCAGCAGGCCGGGGCTGTCAGGGCAAAAGGTGCCGCCCGGCATGCCACCAGTGACTGGATGTCGCTTGAAAAAGAACGCGGCATCTCGGTGACAACTTCGGTAATGAAATTCAATTACAGGGATTTTGAGATTAATCTTCTCGACACGCCCGGCCACCAGGACTTTTCAGAAGACACCTACCGGGTGCTGACCGCTGTCGACAGCAGTCTGATGGTGATCGACCATGCCAAGGGCGTGGAACCCCAGACCGAGAAGCTCATGGAGGTTTGCCGCAACCGCAATACCCCGATCATGACATTTATCAACAAACTTGACCGCGAGGGCATGGCACCGCTGGATATCCTGGATGACATTGAAAATAAACTGCAGATCGAATGCACGCCGCTTTCCTGGCCGATCGGCATGGGCAAACGCTTTAAAGGGGTATATAACCTTTTTCAAAAACAGCTGCACCTGTTCAGGCCCGGGGCCGACACGCGCGAGCAGGGGGGGGTCGTTTTTCAGAATTTGTCCGATCCGGCACTCGATCAACTTCTGGGCAGCCAGGCGGATGAACTGCGGGCAGACATTGAGCTGATCGAGTGCGCCGTCAATCCGTTTGAGATCAGCGATTATTTAAAGGGAAGCCAGACGCCGGTCTTTTTCGGAAGCGCCATTAATAATTTCGGCGTTCAGGAAATGCTGGATGCTTTTGTTGAAATGGCGCCTGCACCGGGATCGCGCGCGGCCGTCTCCCGTGAAGTTTCGCCGTGCGAAAAATCCTTTTCGGGTTTTGCCTTTAAAATACAGGCCAATATGAACCCGGCCCACCGGGACCGCATCGCGTTTGTCCGGATCTGTTCGGGGAAATTCAGCAGGGGGATGAAGGTTATTCACCACCGGATCGGAAAAGAGGTCGCCCTGGCCAATGCGACCATTTTCATGGCGCAGGACCGCGCGAATGTGGAAGAGGCATTTCCCGGAGACATTATCGGCATTCACAATCACGGAACCATAAAAATAGGCGACACGTTTACCGAAAAAGAGGTTTTGAAATTCAGCGGTATCCCGAATTTTGCACCCGAGCATTTCAGGCGCATTCGCCTGCGGAATCCGCTAAAGGTCAAACACCTTCACAAAGGATTGACCCAGCTGGCCGAAGAAGGCGCTGTCCAGGTTTTTCGGCCGGTTACGGGCAGTGACTATATCCTGGGAGCTGTCGGCGTGCTTCAGTTTGACGTGACCATGGCCCGGCTCAAGGCCGAATATGGCGTGGATGCCGTATATGAACCGGTGAATTTTACGGTGGCCCGCTGGGTCGGGTGCGATGACCGCAACAAAATGACTGAATTCGAGAAAAACAATACCGCCAACCTGGCCAGAGATGCCGAAGGGCGTCTGTCTTTTCTGGCAACCAGTGAATGGCGGCTCGGTTACTGTATGGAGCAATGGCCGGATATAGCGTTTTTTAAGGCCCGCGATATTAACTGATCGAGCGGCGCACGAACACAAACGTCTCATGCAATGCCGCAAAGGCGCAACGTTTAAATAAATATTAAAAAAAGGATATACACCACAAAGACACCAAGAACATAAAGAAAGTTTAACTAACTGTTTTCCTTCGTGAACTTTGTGCCTTTGTGGTGAAAATAGATGTAGCTAAAAGAGGAAGAATCATGAATATCGGACTTATCGGTCTGCCGAATTCGGGAAAAACGACCATCTTCAATGCCCTGGCGAAATCCGCGGCCCAGGTTTCATCGTACGCCAATTCCAAATCAGAGCCCAACCGTGCGATGCTGGAAGTTGCAGATGGGCGCGTTGCGGCCCTCTCTGAAATGTATCATCCGCAGAAAACCACCTTTGCGGCCATCGAGCTGATTGATTTCACCGGGCTGACCCGGGGCGCTGCCAGAGAAGGCCTTTTTTCCAGTTCTTCGATGGGATTGATAAAAGCTGCCGACGCACTTGCCCTGGTGGCAAAAAATTTCTCAGACGGCCTGACGGACCCCCCCGCGCCGCTGCAGGATATTGAAAAACTCGAAGAAGAGCTGTTGATTTCGGATCTGATCATCGCTGAAAATCGATTGGAACGAATTGAAAAAGCCGACAGGCAGGGTAAAAAAACAAATCTCCTTGAAATCGAACAAAGAATTCTGAGGAAGATTATCGACCATTTGAGCAGCAATCGAGCCATCCGCGATCTGAAATTAGAGGACGCGTCTGAAAAGATGATCCGCGGGTTTCAGTTCCTCACGCAAAAACCGATCATGATTATCGTAAACTCTGATGAAAATAATTTTGCAAAGAATCATGACCTGTTGCAGAAGATCGGGAAGAGATACCGGGTTATCGAATTTGCAGGCAAATTTGAGATGGAATTATCACAGCTAAATGATCAGGATGAAATAGCGCTCTTTCTGGCGGATATGGGCATTAAGGAATCCGCCAAGGACCGGTTGTGCACCGCCGCCTATGAACTGCTGGGCTATATCAGTTTTTTCACGGTGGGCTCCGATGAGGTTCGCGCCTGGAGCCTGC
>JBFFCW010000011.1:0-25133 GCA_041559695.1 Desulfobacterales bacterium | reverse complement strand
TCGACTGGCAGCGAAACGGCCAGGAAAAAAATAAAAAACCCATATCTCTAACGAAATAAAGCCTTTCAGACTTAAACGACTCCGCCCCTACCAGGTTTTTCTCAACCATCTCTTCCCTATAGCCGATAGAACAAATAAGCCCTATAATTTGCGCCGCACGAAACGGCCAAAACATGCCAACATGCCCGGCGCCAGAGGAATCGGACCCATGAAAATCCAAAAAATTATCTTGATCATTTTGATTCACATTTTCGCTCTCGGAATTTCCTCAGCTGAAATTTACAAATGGGTAGATGAAAACGGCGTCACCCATTATTCAGATTCTCCGACCGGGAATATTCCTGGACCCACTGAAACTGAATATGATGAAATTCAATCTGCAGACCCGGGCCCTGCTGATACCCCCCCATTGCCGGATGAAACCCAAAAGGGCACCCTGGATTCTGATTTTTTTAATATCCTGGATGAAAACCAAGAAGCGGAAGTCGCTGTCAATAGCCCAACCGTGGAGATATACGAAACCAGCTGGTGCGTCTATTGTAAGAAGGCCAAAGATTTTTTTCGCTCACGTGGAATCGATTTTGTCTCCTTTGATATCGAAAAAGATCAGCAGGCCGCCGCCCGCATGCGAACATTTACAAACCGGCGGGCGGTTCCCTATGTCGTTATTAATGGCCAGGGGATTCAAGGTTACTCTGTCGCTGCGTATGAACAAGCATTGCAAAATTAGGATCGACAGGCGACCCACCGGATACTGATCGGCACCCCCCGTATCTGGCAAGTTGATACCCGTCAGGCGTCATTCAGCTGATCCTTCTCCAGCGCTTTTCTGTAAAATTCGATTGCATCAAATCAAGATGAAAGGTACTTTGGCTGAAGCTAATTCGCTCATTTACCGTAGACGTGCGCTGGGGCACAATTATTTTCCTGCGGTCAATCTTTCAGAATAGATATGCCGCCCGATTGATTTAACGTAACCGCCGAGGTTAAAATGCGATGGGTGTCACCATTTGACCATCTCTCTGATTCCGCGCGAAAGCGACTGATCGTCGCAACCCTTGTGATGAGCGCCATTCTTTTGTTTGCCATGCGCACCCTGGATACCCCGCTGAGAACCCACACGGCCCCCAGCGGAATTGTCTCCTTTGAACTGGCCGCCAACTATGCAGCATCTCAGCAAATATTGGACTCCTGGAGCACTGAAGCAAAAATTAATGCCGCTCTCAGCCTTGGCCTAGACTTTCTTTTTCTAGTCGTTTATGCCCTTTTCATATCGTTATCATGTGTCCAGATTGCTGCTGCTTTTAAAGACGATCATTCAATTTTATTTCGCGTTGCAGTCGTTCTGGCATGGGCCCAGTTTTTAGCGGCCATCTTAGATGCGATTGAAAATTTAGCTTTGATCCACCTGCTGCTGAACTCATCCCACAGGTGGCTGCCCTGTCTGGCGCGCGGGTGCGCGATTGTAAAATTCAGTATCGTGGGCGCCGGCTTAATTTTTGTTTTTGGCGGTTTGCTGCTAATCGGGTTTCAAAAAATATTCAAAAGAACGGGATGAATCCGGCCTTAGAAACGGAGGATAACCTTTATGGTTTCAAAGGTTTTGTTCTGGCTTTACTTGACGAATGCGATACTATTAATTATCCATGAAATCGACTCCGCTTTCTGGAAAGAGTGGGAGCTTTTCAAATTGCCCGGCGGTCTCAACGGGTTTTTGATTCTGCATTTTCCACTTCTTTTTCTAATTTTATACGGTCTGGTTTTGGTTTCGCAGCAATCGTCTCTCGGACTGATCGTATCTCTGATTCTCAGTGCCGGTGGCATTTTCGCGTTTTGTATTCATACAGCCTTTATTCGAAAGGGCCGGGCTGAATTCAATACGCCCATATCGCGGTTTATTTTAACGCTGATGTTGGGGGTATCCACGGTTCAGGCAGCCGTGACGATTTATATTATAGCTGGTTGAGCCCGTTGGCCAGTTGGCCCGTTTGCCAGTAAAAAAATGATCGTATTCAATTTTGAACGGGCTCAATCCGCCGGAGGCGGACTAAACTCGCGGAGCAATGCTGCGCGAGGGTAATCAATTGGGAGACGCTGATATGATCAATCATGTCGTTCTGATGAAATTCAAACCCGATGCCAACGATGATGCCATCGATGATCTCGAAAAAAGCCTGGATGATCTTCCCAATAAGATTGTTGAGATTCAGGTTTACGAATTTGGACGTGACCGGGTCCATTCTGAAAAATCATATGACTTCGCGCTGGTTTCTCTTTTTGCCAACCTGGAAGCTGTCAAACGCTACCAGGAGCACCCGGCGCATTTGAAAGTCCTGCAAAGAATAACAGCGCTGGCTGAAAAAATTATCGTCGTCGATTTTGAAGGAAGTGATGCCGGCGACATCAAAAAGGACGAGGAAGGCGCATTACTAAGTCGTTTAGGCCGGACTTAATCCGCCAGGCGGGCCCTTTTAACAAGATGACCTGCTGAGTTTAAGCCAGCTTCAAGAAAAGATAAAAGGTATGACGAAGATATTATCCAGACTGCGGGGCGGTGACCGCCGTTCCATCGGAAATGTGAGCGAAGTGGTTGCCGCCGTTCAAAAAAAGCCGGATTTGTTAAAAGACCTGGTCGCCGGCCTGTTTGACGAAGATCCGGTTGTGCGCATGCGTGCTGCCGATGTCATGGAAAAAATATCTTTGGGAAATCCGCAATCTTTACAGCCTTTTAAAACTCAACTCATTCGGCTTGCGCGACAAACACAACAGCAGGAGCTGCGCTGGCATACGGCACAGATGATTCCCCGATTAAAATTAACGCCCAAAGAAGCAGCGGCCGTAACAGACATCTTTTTTGATTACCTGATCGATAAAAGCAAAATCGTTGTCACCTTTGCCATGCAGGCCCTATCGGATTTGGCGCTAAAGAAAGGCGCTGCATCTGCCCGTATGATCCGTGCCATTGAAAAATTAGCCCGAACCGGCAGTCCTGCAATCCAATCGCGGGGAAAAAAATTGCTCCCCAAATTAAAAAAGCTGTCGCAAAAGGAGTAGGCATGAATAATGAGCAGGTAGAAGATCAATGGGTGTGGGTAGTTGTCCAGGATCCCGGTGAAAAGGAGCAATTCCTGGGCCAGCACAATGAGCAGGAAGATATTTCATTTATTCCCGCTTTTCATTCCAAAGAAGAGGCGCAACAATGCTTGATGGACATGCCCCGCCGGAAAGGCCGCAAATATGAGGTGCAGGCCATCTTATTTGAAGAACTATCAAAAGATGCCGCAGCAGGCGGCTTTATGATTTTTCTGTTGAACGAAAACGGGGAGGTGCTTGAAAAAATCAACCCCTAACCTCAATTCCAAAGGAGAAGACCCGGACAGATACAATAACCACAGAGCGCACGAAGAGCACAAAGAAGGTTTACATAAACATTAACAAAAAATATTTTCCTTTCGTGAACTTTGTGCCGTTGTGGTGAAAAAAAGGCAGCTAAAAACACAAAATTACGTTTGGGGAACTATATATTGAGCGCCGCCAGAAACCCACCGTGAATGGCTTCATTTAATTTCCCCGCACGGACACCGTCGCCCACCGTTGCAAACGGATACCCCATTTTTTTTACATCGGCGGATATACCGGGAACAGATTGTGAGCCCGAAGCCAGGATGACATTGTCAAATTGCATCTGTTCTTCCCGGTCGTCTTTCTGGAATTTTACAATTCCATCAGCTATGGAAGTCACCTTGGCCCCTGTCTTCACAGAAATTTTATAGCGCTTTAAATTGTCAAACAGGATCCATCGGGTTGATTTGCCGACATCCTGGCCGATTCTCGGCAGCATTTCAAAAACAGTGACATTTGAAGATCCCTTAAACATCAACTCGCGCAATCGTTCAGGGCTTAGCGCCTCGTAGGCAAATAAAAAATGAAGGGTTTCTGGCGTTAGCGTGCCTTTGGCCGCAATAAACACGGCCGTTTCCAGGCCAACCGATCCGCCGCCAATGACCGCAACCGATTTGCCGAGAACCGGATTACCCTTTAAAACCTGCCAGGCAGAATAAACACGGGGATCATCACAACCATCGATTTGCGGCACTGAGGGCTGGGCGCCTTCCGCCAGAATGATGTAATCCGGATTTTGCTTTTTGATGACCTCGGAATCCACGGCGGTGTTCAGGTGCAACGGGATTTGGTGTTTATTTACCTGAGCTCGATAATAGCGGATAAATTCTAAAATCTCCTGTTTATGAGGCGGCGCACCGGCAATCCACAGTTGCCCGCCGATATCTGAATCTTTTTCATAAATTTCAACCTGGTGGCCGCAGATCGCTGCCGTAATGGCAGCTTCAAGGCCACCGGCTCCGGCACCCACGATCATGACCTTTTTGGGATTATCGGTTTTTAAAAGTTGCCGTTCGCCCTCAAATCCGGCCCGGGCATTGCCGACACAGAACACAGCCCGCCCGTTAAAAACCTCATCCGTACAACCCTGGGAGCAACCCACACACGGTCGGATTTCATTCACCCTTCCTTCCAAAGCCTTACGGGGCCACTCGGGGTCGGCAATCAGGACGCGACCCAAATTGACCATATCGGCATAGCCGTCTTTGATAATCCGCTCTGCGCTGCCCGGGTCTGAGATGCGATTGGATGCGATGATTGGAACCGAAACCGCTTTTTTAATGTTGAGGGCTAAAAATGCAAAGGCCGCCCGGGGCAGGTGCATGGGCAGTTGCGGCACGCGCGATTCATGCCAGCCGCCGGTTACGTTGATCGCATCCACTCCGGCTTGCTCATAGATTTTTGCAAATTCAGGTGTTTCCGTATCGGTATTGCTGTCGCGCACAAAATCATTTCCCGCCATACGAATCGTCAACGGGTAATCCGGACCCAGACGCTTGCGGACCCGTTCGATCAATTCTCTGGGAAACCGCACCCGGTTTTCAAAGCTGCCGCCATAGTTATCGGAGCGTTTGTTGGTTCGCGGGGAGAGAAACTGGGTGATTAAATAGCCCGCTGAAGCCAGAATCTCGATGCCTTCAAAACCCGCTTGCTTTGCACTTTCTGCCGCCCGGGCGAATGCTTCCTGTACCTGGTGGATATCTTCCAGCGTCATTTCACGCGGTGTCGTCTGTGAATAGCGCGAATAAATCGCTGAAGGTGCAATCGGCTGCCGGCCATCAACAAACATGGGGTGTGAATACGCACCGGCATGGAACAGCTGAACCCAGGCCCGGGCCCCTCCATCTTTGATGATTCCGGCAAGCTTTTTGAAATTGGCGATGGCGTCATCATGGGCCAGGGATAAGGCAATGGCCCCGGAGCCGATAAAGTCAACACCCACCGGGCCGACCGTCACGAGTCCGGCACCGCCATTGGCCCTCTCCTTAAAATAGTTAAAATAGCGGTCGTTGAGTTTTCCGTTCTTTGAATACAGCAGGCCCAACGAAGGATAGGCAACGCGGTTTTTTATTTCCAGCCGATTAATTTGAATCGGACTAAACAAATAGCGGTACATACTGATCTCCTCTTATGATTTTCTGAATTGAGCGTTACCCGGTTTATATCACCCCAACGACGGAATTACAATCATCTGCTCATACGGCCAGCCGCTGTCATCACGCTTCGAGCGCGCTGGATGCAGCAAAATATATTGAGGTTTGGGCTGGTTTATACTAACATATTACCTAGAATTCATCGCAAAAAAGGGTGATAAAAATTATAACCGAGGTTAAGACCTATGGCGGAAGATAACGGGAAAGATAAACAGACAGACAATCAATCAGAAATAGATAGCGGCGCTTTTCCTGAACGAGATATTCAGGAAAGGGGACAGCACAAGGAAATCGTCGAAAATGCCGAGAAACAAGACAGCGACGATTCCGCCATACACCCCCATGATCAATTGGCTGGCCCCAAAGACCCCCGAATTGAAGAAAAATCTGAATCCTCGGAAGCCGCAATGAAGATACCCGAAGAGATGCAGACAGTGGAAGACTTTGATCTGAATTTGCTTCTGGATATTCCGCTGGAAATAACCGTCGAACTGGGAAGAACCCGTATTCAGATTCAGGAATTGCTCGACCTCGGACCCGGCTCAGCGGTCACGCTGTCAAAACTTGAGGGAGAGCCGGTTGACATTCTGGCAAACGAAAAATTGATCGCCAGGGGAGAAGTTGTCTTACAGAATAAGAAATACGGCATTCGCATAACTGAAATTACCAGCCGCATGAACCGTATTAAAAGCCTGCACTAAATCCCATCCTAAACGGTTGTGCCCGTCGCCTGCCGAAGGTCCTCGTGAAACGGGATTGGCCCGTTACCGGTTATTAGACCTTATTCTGATGGTGACGGCAAAATTGGCTAGGGCGGCTCAACCCGGATCTTTACATCATGGCCGCCTGTCGTCAGAAAATGTTTTTGACCTCTCCTCCATGCCACCTATAATGCCTTGACACCGCACGCCATAAACCGTATTAGGTCAACCAGTATCCCACAGACAGCGGACTGCATATGGAGGAACCATGCCGGAAAGTCAGTTGCTTTATCT
Organism: Desulfobacterales bacterium; assembly: GCA_041559695.1. GTDB lineage: Bacteria > Desulfobacterota > Desulfobacteria > Desulfobacterales > JAHEIW01 > JAHEIW01. The sequence goes on along the minus strand of JBFFCW010000011.1, from coordinate 18,583 downwards.
GTCAAAAGCAGACGTTGAGGCCATCGGCGTGACGATGGCCGAAATAGTCGAATCTCTGGCGGTCACCTTTCGCGCCAAAGGCGAGGGCCGTACGGAGATGCCGCCCAAACCAGGCATTCATCCCGGCGGCGGTGACAGTTTCATCCATGCCATGCCGGCCTATATCCCGGATTTGAAATCAGCAGGGATCAAATGGATTGCCGCGTTTCCGGAAAACCCCCAAAAAGGTTTGCCGTATATCACCGGCCTGTTGATTTTCAATGATGTCGCGACGGGATTGCCGCTTGCGGTAATGGATGGCGTCTGGATGACCGCCATGCGCACCGGCGCTGCCACAGCGCTTTCCGCGCGCTATCTGGCGCGCCCGGAATCATCAGTGGTCGGTGTGCTCGGCTGCGGCGTGCAGGGGCGCAGCAACGTGGAAGCGTTGAATGTATTGTTTCCCCTAAAAGAGGTCAGGGCCTATGATGTGAAAGCGGAATCGGTTCAGCAATATGCCGCTGAAATCAACCGCCGTCTGGATCTGGAAGTCATACCCGCTGCAACACCCCGGGAAGCCGTGAACGGTTGCGATATTGTGGTAACCGCCGGGCCGATGTTAAAAAAACCGCATGCCACAATTCAGGCCGGATGGCTCGATGAAGGTGCTTTTGCTTCGCTGGTGGATTTTGATAGCTACTGGCATCCGGATGCCATGGCGCAGGCTGCCAAATTCTGTACCGATGACACCCCTCAGTTTCAGCGATATCGGGAAATGGGGCATTTTCCTAAAATACCAGATCTTTACGCCGATCTGGGTGAGCTGGTCAGCGGCCAAAAACCCGGTCGCCAAACGCCGGAGGAGAGAACCATGACCGCCAATCTAGGTCTGGCCTTGGATGATATGACCGTTGCCCCCCTTTTGTATGAGCGGGCGGTGGAGAAAAAGATCGGCACCTGGCTGCCGCTGTAACTTCACCGCCGCCGAGTTTTTTTTAATATTTTCTGTAAATTCCGCTGTGAAATTGGTGTTCTGGGAATCAGTAAAAACCCGAAATCCTGATATCGAAATTCAAAATAAATCAAAATGACCCAAATTGAAAATTCAAAACGACAAGAATTTGGCAGAACAATATTTTTTCATTGTATATTTTGAAAATTACAGCATTCGTATTTAGGATTTGTTTCGAATTTCGTATTTCGCGTTTCGGATTTTTTTGTTCCAAAATAACAAAATGAGGATAAGAAACTAAATTGACTAACACTGAAAAAGTTTATGACGTGATCATCATCGGCGGCGGCATTATGGGCAGCGCCACCGCCTATAATTTGGTAAAAGCAGACCCGGCGCTCAAAGTTGCCGTGATCGAACGCGACGCCGCCTACACCCGGGCCTCAACCACCCTTTCGATGGCCAATGTCCGTATCCAGTTCAGTTTAAAAGAAAACGTTCAAATTTCTCTGTACACCCAGCAGGTTTTAAAAAACTTTGAAGAAGATATGGCCGTAGAGGGCCAGAAACCCAAAATTTATTACCGCCAGGAAGGAAATTTATTTCTGGTGGATGCGGCCGAAGAAGCTGCCGCCAGACGGGCGTTTGATCTGCAAAAAGACCTGGGCTGTCAGGTGCAATGGTGGTCGCCGCAAACCATCAGAGAGCATTACCCGCTGTATGAACCTGAAGGATTTATCGGCGGAACCTTTAGCCCGGATGACGGCTATATTGATGCCTACGCCGTTCTGATGGGCTACAAAGCCAAGTCCCGTTCGCTGGGTGCAACCTATATTCAGGATGAGGTTGTCACAATCAAAAAGGATCAAAAGCGTGTCGCCGGCGCGGAGCTGGCAGCACACGGGCGCCTGAATGCAGCATTTGTGGTCAACTGCGCCGGGGCTTGGGCCGCCGATGTGGCCAAAACGGCAGGGGTTAAGCTTCCGGTGCTTCCGGTCAAGCGCCAGGTGTTTGCGCTGGATACGGCCGTAAAACCGGCTGGCCCGCTGCCGTTGACCATCCTGCCGTCCGGGTTGTATTTTCGCAGCGAAACCGGCGGATTGATCCTGCTGGGTAAATCTTTGCAGGAAGATACGGTCGGATTTGAGTTCACCTGGGACGATAAACGGTTCCTTGAACTTCTATGGCCCGAATTGGCCGAATTTGTCCCGGCCTTCGACCGGCTGAAGCTGGTGCGCGGCTGGGCCGGGCTTTACGCGGTCAATACCCTGGACGGCAACGCCATTCTCGGGCAGTGGCCGGAGCTCAACGGGTTGTACCTGGCCAACGGCTTTTCCGGTCACGGCCTGCAGCAGGGACCCGCGGTCGGCCGCTATTTGAGCGAACTTATTCTGAAAAATCCGCTAACACTGGACCTTTCCATCTTTTCTCCGCAACGCATACTGGACAACCGGGCATTGAGCGAAAATGGACTGGTTTAACATTATGTGAACATTAGCTCTTGACTAAAACTCAAATGTTGTTTAAATAAGCGCCAAACCTTTTGAATCGCAATCACCAACTAAATCTTATTTAGCATTGTTTTCAGCCAGTTAGCAAGCCGGCAAAAAAAAACGCTAATGGTTGTTTGACATTTTAAGCCGTTGAGATTATAGGATTATAATTCCTGACAGAATCACAGATACTGAAAGGAGGTGATGCAGTCCGGAAATGCCGTACCTGATGTAAAGAAATCACAACGTATCAAGCGTTAATTATAACGAAAGGAGATTGAAAATGAACCGAAAGCTTATTGTGGTGTTGACATTTGTATTTGTGATCGCTTTCGCCTTTGGTGCTCAAGCGGAAGTGAAGGACCCTATCGGAGTGGTCAAACTACGCGCCGGTGAACCGATCCACATTGCCTATTGGGTTGTCATTTCCGGCCCGAACACATCCCTGGGCACCGATGTGGTGCGCGGCATTGAACTTGCGATGGACGATTTCGGCGGTCAAATCAAAGGCTGGCCGCTCAAGCTTTCCGGCCAGGATGCCGGCTGCAGTGCCGAAGGCGGCCAGGCTGCCGCAACCAAACTGGCGGCCGACCCGACCATTGTGGCGGCCATCGGCTCCACCTGCTCAAGCGCTGCCAAACCCGGCGTGCCGATTCTGTGGAAAGCCGGGATTCCGACCGTATCGCCCTCAAACACCGCTCCGTTCCTGACCGATCCCGAACGCGGCTCAGGCTATGACGGCTATGCGCGCACCTGCCACAACGACAAGGTCCAGGGCGCGATCGCTGCCCGATTTGCCTTTAACGAGAGAGGTCTCAAATCAGCGGCCACCAGTCATGACGGCAGCGTCTACGCCGAACAGTTGGCCCAGGTGTTTGCCAGAACCTTTAAAGACATGGGCGGCAAAGTCACCTCCATGGAAGCCATTTCCCCCAACGACACCGACATGCGCCCGGTTTTGACCAAGATCGCCACCGCCAAGCCGGAGATCATCTATTATCCGATCTTCATTGCCGAAGGTGGTTTTATTACGCGCCAGGCCAAAGAAGTGTCCGGTCTGGAAAAGACCGTCCTGTTCGGCGCCGACGGCATGTTCTCACCGGATTTCTATAAAGCGGCCGGCATGTCGGCTGTGGGCATGTTCCATTCCAGTCCGGATTTTGCTGCATTCGCAGGAGGCTATCAGGATTTTCTGAAGAAGCACCAGAAAAAATACGGTGAAAAACCCATCGCCCCGTTCCACGGCCATGCCTATGACGCCACCATGATGATCCTGAAGGCGATCGACAAAGTGGCCGTCAAAGAAGGCGGCAATCTGGTCATCGGCCGCAAAGCGCTGCGCGATGCACTGTTGGCCACTACGAGACTGCAGGGACTGACCGGCACGATCACCTGTGACCAGTACGGCGACTGCGCCGATCCGAAAATCGCGGTCTATCAAACCGCGAAAGAGAACGTGAAGCAATTAAAAATGCCGGATAAACCCTACTGGAAACCTTATTAATTTTAGCCTGACTGAGCCGGCTTGCGCTTAAGCCGGCTTTTTTCTATAAGAATAAAAAGAGCCGGGTATTCATCGGGTACCCGGCTCTCCCTGCAACATGGGATTTTTTCCCGCCCGTTTGCCGCCCGTCAAAACGCGCACGTTTCCCAATGACGGAAAAATGCAACTGAATCAAACGGCAAACATCAGGCTCGCAAGAATTAAGAAGGACAAGAACAATGCTGCAACGAATTCGCGAACGGATAACACCCACCGACGTGGTGATGTGGCTGATCGGCGGCGGGCTGTTGTTTATGGTTGTCTGGGGCTCGATCGCCACCCTGATCAAAGGAACCTATACCGCCCGACACTGGATCGACTTTGTCATCTTCGGTCTGGCCCAGGGCAGTGTGTATGCGCTGATCGCCACCGGATATACTATGGTCTACGGCGTGTTGCGCATGATCAACTTTGCCCACGGCGAGGTCTTCATGAGCGGACCGTATACGGCCTATTTCGTGGCCGCCTATTTTTACCGCACTGACTTTCTGGAGGCCCAGCCCATCCTCTGTCTGGGGGTCATCTTCCTCGTGTCCATGGCCGTATCCGTCACGATTGCCTTTTTTCTGGAACGGATTGCCTACCGGCCCCTCAGAGGCGCACCGCGGCTGATCCCGCTGATCACCGCCATCGGGGCCTCTTTTTTTCTGCAGTATCTGTTTCGGGGGCTCTATGGTTCCAGTTTCCAGGCATATCCGGACATCGCCATGCTCGAAGGCCACTGGGTGATTGCCGGCATTCGCATTCTCAAATTTCAGGCCGTTGTCATCGTGGCCGCCGTTGTGCTGATGTTCGCCCTGTACTCCTTTGTCATGAAAAGCCGCATCGGCAAGGCCATTCGGTCCGTCTCGGAGGATAAGGAAGCCTCGGCCCTGATGGGAATCGATGTGGACAAAATGATCTCCATGACTTTTGTTGTCGGGGGCGCCGCCGCCGGCGCGGCCGGGGTGCTTTACGCCATCATGTTCAAGCAGGTTCATTTTTTTATGGGCTTCATCCCCGGCATTAAGGCCTTTACCGCCGCCGTTCTGGGCGGCATCGGCAACATCCCGGGCGCAATGCTGGGCGGCATCTTTCTCGGACTGGTCGAATCCGTCGGACCCAGCCTGTTTCTCGATGGTCTGGGTATCGTGGCACCCTATCAACTCAAGGACGCGATTGCCTTTACGATGCTGGTGATGGTGCTGATTTTCCGCCCGACCGGAATTCTGGGCGAACGACTGGCGGTTAAAAAAGCTTAACAACTATTTTGATGTCAGAAAGGACGTTTGTGGCAAAATGAATTCGGATCAATCTCCCTGGCGCTATGCGGCCAACATTGGGCTGATCGGTGCCTTGATTGCGGTGATGCTTGCTCTGATCGGCATGGTCGAAGCCTTTAACAAGCGCGACATTATTTTTGAGATCGTTACCATGGGCCACATCCTGCTGCTGCTCGCAGCGGTATTTCTCAGCTACCTTGCGGCTCAAAAAGCCGGGCGTGAGCGGGTTTCGCTGGTCTTCGGCACGGCCATCCTCACCGCTGTGATGACGGCTGCGGGCATTGCCCTGCTGGTCATCATCGGCAAGTCCATCAACCTGCGAATGATGTTTATCAATGCCATGCCGGCGCTGTATCAGATATTGACCTTCTATTACGGCCCCAAGCTGGGCATCCCCCTGCTGCTGTTCAGCGGTGTCCTGAGCGGCATTTTTGCCAGCCTGCTCTACCTGGCCCCGGCGGTCGTCCGCAAAATGCTCATCACGGCCTTCAGCTGTGTGATCATCGCCGGCATGCTGCAGGACATGCTGCGGCCGGTCATCAGCCTCTGGGGCCCGCTGGCCAGGATCAACCTGTTTTTATTTGCGCCCAATGGCCTGGCTCTCAAAGGGGCCGTGGGATTGTTCGTATTGGTCGCGGTTCTTGTTCTTTTGTGGAACCGCAAAGGCGGCGCTGTTAAAATCAAAGTGGAAGGGCTGCCCGCCGGGCAGCAGCGCACCTTGAAACTGGCCGCAGGCCTGTTGCTGGTGTTCGTCCTTCTGATTTTGCCCAAAATACTGGGTCTGTTCCTCAGTGAGGTTTTAACCATTGTGGGCCTTTATATACTGCTGGGGCTGGGGCTCAACATCGTGGTGGGTTTTGCCGGGTTGCTCGATCTGGGCTACGTGGCCTTTTTCGCCGTGGGTTCTTACGTGGTCGCCATTTTGACATCCCCTGAGCTGGGATTCTTTAATCTGGGATTCTGGAGCGCCCTGCCCATTGTCGTCGCCGCGGGAATTTTTTCCGGGGTGCTGCTGGGGGTACCGGTGCTCAAAATGCGCGGCGATTATCTGGCGATTGCCACTCTGGGGTTTGGCGAAATCATTCGGATTCTGGTTCTGTCCGACTGGCTGCGCCCGTGGATCGGCGGCGCCCAGGGTATCGGCCAGATTCCCAATATCAGTTTGGCCGGGTATACCTTTACCACGCCGCAGCAAGTCTATTATTTGATTCTGGCCGGCTGTCTGCTGGTCGGATTTATATCCTGGCGCCTGCGGGACTCACGCCTGGGAAGAGCCTGGATGGCGGTGCGCGAGGATGAGGACGTGGCCCAGGCCATGGGCATTAACCTGGTGGCCACCAAACTGATGGCCTTTGCCACCGGCGCCGGTTTTTCGGCCCTGAGCGGCGCCATTTTTGCCACCAAAATCGGCTCGGTCTATCCCCATAGCTTCAATGTCATCGTTTCCATCAACATTATCTGTCTGATCATCGTCGGCGGCATGGGCAGCATCCCGGGCGTCATTGTGGGATCCTTTGCCCTGGTGGGTTTGCCCGAGCTGCTGCGCGAATTTGCCGAATTCCGCTTGCTGGTATACGGGGCGGCACTGGTGGCCATGATGCTGCTCAAACCCGAAGGGTTGTGGCCGGATGTCAAACGAAGCCGTGAGCTGCACATCGAAGAAGACGAAAATGAAGCGGAGGCGGCCGAAGCCGCCACGGCAAGCAGTTAGGAGGAACGCATGGCAATTTTGACAACGAAAAGACTCACCAAACAGTTCGGTGGTCTGGTTGCCATCGACAAACTGGATCTGGCGGTAAAAGAAAGCAGCATCCACAGCGTCATCGGGCCCAACGGGGCCGGCAAGACGACCTTGTTCAATTGCATCACGGGTTTCTACAAACCCGAATTCGGCGAAATCGACCTGATGGGTCACGCGCTGGTGGGTTTGCTGCCGGATCAAATCGTGCGTCTGGGCGTTGCAAGGACCTATCAGAATATCCGCCTGTTTCCGGCCCTGACGGCGATGGAAAATATTCTGGTGGGCCTGCATACCCATCTCAAGTCGCGTTTTATCGGAATCGTCATCGGAACCCCCGGCACCCGCAAAGAAGAACAGAAGGCCGATGAAGAAAGCAGCCGCCTGCTGCGCTTTGTTAATCTTAGCGGCAAAGGCGAGCAGCTGGCCAAGAATTTGCCCTACGGCGAACAGCGACGTTTAGAAATTGCCCGCGCGCTGGCCACCCGTCCGCAAATTTTGTTGCTGGATGAACCCGCCGCCGGCATGAACCCCAGTGAGACCCAGGAAATGATGGACTTTATTCAGCACTTGCGCGATGAGCTCGGCATCACCATCATTTTGATCGAGCATCAAATGAAGGTGGTCATGGGCATTTCCGAGACCGTCACCGTTTTGGACTACGGTGAAAAAATCGCAGAGGGCACACCGGCGGAAATTCAAAAGAACCCGAAAGTGATCGAGGCGTACTTAGGAACCGGAGCGAGCGCCGCAGAGGCCGCCGCTTAAATGAGAAATCAGGAGGAAGCCTGCCATGGCAATGCTTGAAGTTGAGGGAATCCACACCTATTACGGTCACATCCACGCGCTCAGAGACGTATCGGTCAGCGTTGAAGAAGGTGAGATTGTGACCATCATCGGTGCCAACGGTGCAGGCAAAAGTACCATGCTCAAAACCACCAGCGGTCTGTTAAAACCCCGCAAAGGGTCGATCCGCTTGAACGATGAGGATCTCACCAAACTGCGGCCTCACAAAATCGTCGAGAAAGGCGTGGTCCAGGTCCCCGAGGGCCGCCGTATTTTCGGAACGCTGACGGTTATGGAAAACCTGGACATGGGCGCCTTCATCAGCAAAGACAGTCAAAAGAACAAAAAAAACCTGGAGCGCGTGCTGGAACTCTTCCCGCGGCTCAAAGAGCGCGGCAAGCAGGTGGCCGGCACCCTTAGCGGCGGCGAGCAGCAGATGCTGGCCATGGGCCGCGCGCTCATGACCAACCCGATCGTACTGCTGTTGGACGAGCCTTCCATGGGATTGGCGCCGGTGCTGGTCGATGACATCTTTGAAACCATCAGCCAGCTGCACGCAGCCGGAACGACCATCCTGCTGGTCGAACAGAACGCCCGGTTGGCCCTGCAAATCGCCAGCCGCGGCTATGTGCTGCAATCGGGTTCGGTCGTGCTCAGCGATTCCTGCGAAAACCTGGAGAAAAACGAAATGGTCCGCGAAGCCTATCTGGGTGAATAAACGGATTGCGGATTTTGGATTGAATAACAAATTCTTCTAAATGGTAAGATCCCGCCTAAATTTTCCGTCTGTGGTTTTAACATCAACCGGACTTCTGAATTCTATCCTTACTTTCTCTGACTTCTGTCCTCTGTCTTCGAACTAAAGCGCGCAGTACTTTTCATATGCCTCCTGGGCGAGGCTATCAATTGCGCTTTCATGGCAAACACTGCCCTGATAGAGGATATAAGCACGGTCGCAGACGTATCTGGCAAAATTCAGGTTCTGTTCGGCCAGCAAGATGGAAACCCCTTCGGACTTGAGCCGTTGAATCGTTTGCGCCAGCTGTTCGACGATGACCGGCGCCAATCCCTCCGAGGGCTCATCCAAAATGATCATTTCGGGATTGCCCATCAGCGTCCGGGCGATAGTTAACATTTGCTGTTCACCACCGCTGAGCGTTCCGCCGGCCTGACTGCGCCGTTCTCCTAAATTCGGAAACAGCTCAAATAAGCGCTCAGGTGTCCAGGGTTCAAGGCCTTCACGCGGCGGCTGTTTTCCAACTTCGAAATTCTCCAGAATCGTCAGCTTGGAGAAGATCCGGCGGTCCTCGGGCACATAGCCCAGCCCCAGAGCACAGGTTTTAAAAGGCGCCAGCCCCTGAATTTGCTGCCCCTTATAGGTGATCGTGCCGCTTTGAGGGGCAACGATGCCCATTATGGACTTGAAGGTTGTCGTTTTACCGGCACCATTGCGTCCGAGCAACACATTGACCTCCCCGTGCTTAACCTCAAGGGTCATATCAAATAAAATCTGGGCCTTGCCGTAAAAGGAGTTGAGGGATTCAACCTTTAACATGATCTCTGGGGTGTCTTTGCGCATGGTATCTTTCTATTTTTTCATGAATCAGTTATGGCAGATTCTTCTTTTGATGGACCGGCAGTTCCCCCATGTCCCAGATAGATCTCTTTAACGCTTTCATTCGCTTGAACTTCGTCCGGGGTGCCCACGGCCACCAGCTTTCCTCGATTTAAGACGATGATGCGATCGGCATGATTGAACACCACATCCATATCGTGTTCCGTAAATAAAACACCGATATTACGGGTACGGACAATATCCTTGGTCAGTTCCATTAAGCTTTGGCGTTCGGCCGGTCCCATACCGGCGGTGGGTTCATCCATCAGTAGCAACTTGGGTTTGTTGGCCAGCGCAACTGCCAGTTCAACGCGTTTGAGGTCACCATAGGCCAGGACACCGCAAGCACGGCCGGCCTGATCTTCAATCCCCAACAGATTGAGCAGCTTCATGGATTCTTCCACATAAAGCCGACTGACCTTTTTTAAAAGAGATTTTGTGCGCTTGTGATAGGAAAGAAGGGCCATCTGGACATTTTCCAGTACCGACATGGAAGCAAAAGTAGAAGTAACCTGAAAGGTGCGACCGACGCCCAGGTTCCAGACATCTCTGGGTTTACGGCCGTTAACTTTTTCCCCCAGAATGACAATTTTTCCATCATCCGGCCGCAATTGCCCGTTAATTAGATTGAAACAGGTCGATTTTCCAGCCCCGTTAGGCCCGATCACGGCCAGCAACTGCCCGTCTGCCAGATCAAAACTAACATCAATCACGGCTTTGACACCGCCAAAGGCCTTGTAAAGGTTATGCACTTCTAAGATCGTTGCCATGAAGTTTGCTTTGCTTTAATAATTAGTCCTCAAAATACCGGCCCAACCGATTGTGAATTGATCCAGCAATTCCCGCCGGAAAAGCCACAACCAAAAAAATAAAGATCCCACCGAGGACGAGCTGCCAAAAATCAAACCGGGCAATTTTATCATGCAGCCAGGTATAGGCAGCCGAACCGGCAATCGGTCCGAACAACGTTTCAACGCCCCCCAGCAGGACCATGAATAAAAATTCAAAGGAACGCGGGATCGCCATTTCATCCGGGAAAACACTGCCCTTAGAAAAGACATAGATTCCACCGGCAAGCCCGGCGAACCCACCCGCTAAGGAAAAAGCTAACCATTGATGTCGACGCAGGTTGATTCCGATGGCATCTACCCTGAGTGCCGAATCCCGGCAAGCGCGCATGGTATAGCCAAAAGGCGTAAATATAAAATAACGCAGCAAAAGAATTCCACCGATGCATAGCACCATGGTCAGATAATAAAAAACAATCTTCTCACTGGCCCAATCCGAAGGCCAGATCGTTAAAATTCCATCATCACCGCCGGTGAATTCTCCCCATTGAAATACAACAGACCAACAGATTTGCGCGAACGCCAGCGTAAGTATCGCAAAATACACACCGGATAACCGCACGCAGAACCACCCGATGATCAGAGCCAAAAGTCCCACAAATAAAGGGGCTAAAAGGATGGCCAACTCCATCGGTGAATTCACATAATGTACCATCAGAGCCGCTGTGTAAGCTCCGCCACCGAAAAAAGCCGCATGTCCGAATGAAACCATACCGCCCGCCATCATAAAATATAAACTCATACTAACTAACGCAAAAAGCGCAATCTCGGTCATTAGAACCAGTTGAAATGCACCCACAAAGGTCGGCATCACAAAGACAAAGATGAGAAGGGCCAAACCCAGGAGTTTTAATTTTCTTGATGCCGGTTTCAGGATAGATTCTGTTGCCTCCGCTGCGCCATGCTCTTCAAATTCAGCTTTACCAAAAAGACCATGGGGACGAATAATCAGCACCACCGCCATAGCCAGAAACATCAAGACCAGGGTGCTTTGCGGAAAGACTAAGACACCAAATGAATTGAGCTCACCAATGATCACAGAAGCTAAATAGGCACCCGGAATACTGCCCATTCCGCCGACCACTACAATGACAAAGGCGGCCGCAATCATATTTAAATCCATCAGCAGGTTGGCGCCACCTTTGGGCAACTGAACAGCGCCGCCAAGCCCGGCAAGGCAGGATCCAAGAAAAAACACACCGGTAAACAGCCAGGTCTGGTTAACCCCCAGAGCGTCTGACATTTCTCTGTCTTCAGTAGCTGCCCGTACTAAAACCCCCAAACGGGTACGATTCAGCAATAACCAGAGTCCGACAAGCACCAGCGGGGCAATAACAATGAGGGCAATGTCATATTGCGGAAGCAAAGTGCCCATGATATCAATACTGCCTTCCAGGCCCGGCGACTGTTGGCCGAGGATATCTTCGGCTCCGAATAACCAGCGAGACAGATCCTGAATCATTAAAACAACACCAAAGGTGGCGAATAAAATGAACAGCTCCGGCGTGCTATACAGTCGCCTTAACAAAAACACTTCCAAGACAACGCCGACTAAACCGACCATCAGCGCTGCCAGCAAGATACCGGCCCAAAAGGAAAAGGTGCCATGGGGGAAAAAATCGATCAGGTAATAAGCCAAATAGGCGCCGACCATGTAAAATGAACCATGGGCCAGATTCACAATCCGCGAAACACCAAAAATCAGAGATAGCCCACAGGCCACTAAAAACAGAGCGGATGCATCGGATAAACCGGTTAGAAATTGTACAAAATAGAAGCCCAAAACACTCTTCCTAGGTGCTGATGGTCTGTATCAACAATCTGCTATAAACCAGATTCGTATGGGTCCTTCTTAACAAATGGCGTATTGGAGTACTTAAGATTTCGGATTTGGGATTTTGAACATGAGATGTGTTTGATATTTCAATCTGCAATCCGCAATCGAAAACCCGCAATTGATTTTACTCCATCACTGCACTTCTCCAACACTCCAAGTTTTTCCGCGCCTATTACGGTCTCAGTTTCATGACTTCCGCATCACTGGGCAAATAATTTTTGCCGTCTGCGAATTTCCAGTTCACCATAATGCCTTTTCCATCTTTTAGTGCCGTGTAGCCCACATAGGCACCCATAGTGGACTGATGGTCAATTTTGCGGTATGAAACCGGGCCGATAATCGAATCAAAGGTTAAACCTTCCATGGCATCGACCATTTTCTCGGTGTCGGTTGTCCCGGCTTTCTTCAGCAAATGGTAAACCGAATACATGGTATTGTAACCCACCACCGAACCGGTGCGCGGGTAATCATTGAATTTCTTTTGATAGGCTGCCACAAATTTGCTGTGGACCGGTGTCTTGATATCATACCAGGGATAACCGGTTACCAGCCAGCCCTCCGGGGCCTCACCCTTCAAGGGATCCAGATATTCGGGCTCGCCGCTCAGCAGGCTAACCATAAAAACGTTTTTGAAGAAGCCTCTCATTTCACCTTCGCGCACAAATTTAGCCAAATCGCTGCCGAATGTTACATTATATACGGCTTCGGGCTTGGCGCCCGCAAGCGCCTGGATTTCAGCGCCCGCATTTATTTTGAATAAGGCCGGCCATTGTTCGGCCACAAATTCAACGTCGGGACGCTTGGCTTTTAATACTTTTTTGAACGAGGCCACCGCATCTTTACCGTAGGCATAATTCGGTGCAATGGTGGCCCAGCGTTTGGCGGGATTTTTCGCAGCATCGACCGCTAGCATTGCTGCCTGCATATAGGTGGAGGGTCGCAGGCGGAAGGTATAACGATTGCCTTTGGCCCACACCAACGCATCGGACAGCGGTTCGGCGGCAATATAAAGCACTTTGTTGCGCCCGGCAAAATCGGTTACGGCCAACCCCACGTTGGAAAAAAAAGAGCCCATGAGCAAAGCAACCTTATCTTTGCTAACCAGCTCTTCAGCAACCTTTACAGCCTCCCCGGGTTTGCCCTGATCATCGCGGGAAATGACTTCGATTTTTTTGCCCATCACGCCCCCGGCATTGTTGATCTCTTCCAGGGCCAGTTGCCAGCCATTGCGATATGGATGGGTAAAACTGGCTAATTTGCTGTATGTTTGAATTTCACCGACTGTAATGCTGTCAGCAGCGTAAACCGCCGGGGTAACCCCTGACGCCAGCATGAGCACAACCATTAGTAAAACGAACATGATTTTCTTCATTTTTTATTCCTCCTTTTCAAAGTGAGAAGCTCCGGATGCTTTCGGGAGTCTCTATTTTGATGGTGCAATAAGTTCTCTGACACTTTCGGTCATCATAAAAACATCTTCCAGCGCAATCAAAGCGCCGATAATTTGTTCCTGCCGGCAAAGGGTGTCTGCTTTTGACAGCGCCATTTTCACAGCCTGAATCTTTTTTACTGAGCTCAGCGCGCCCACATCAACCGTGACATTCACCCTTTTTAGATCCGTGCTGGGATCCATCTGTTCTGCCGGAATCTGCACAATGCTGCTGTCTTTCACAAAACAGGCATTGGCAATCGAGGTGGCGGCTGCGTCCGCGATCGAGGCGTTTGCCGCAATCACCGTCACGGCCGATGCAATCCCCCGGGTAAAACTTCTGCCGCCCAGACCGCTGGTGGTCACGCCCCAGGATGAACGGCAGTCGTCCAGCTGGGCGATATGGGATATGTCCAAGCGGTTTATCTGGGGGCGAATGCCAACGAATGCCGTTTCACCCGCTGCCAGCCGGATGGCGATATCGCCGCCATTGTCCACCACGACTTTGCTTGACCCGCGAATAAACAGCCAGTCGGCCACGGCATCGGCAAGCGTGCCCGCGACGGCAGCCATGGGTGTAAGATCAGTATCACCGATGGCCCGGACACTTTCAATCATCCGCTGCGCCAAGTCGTTTTCCGGCAACACCTTGATGCTCGCTGCAAAATCGCTCAAGACGGTCTTGTGTTTTGCGACCGTTTCCAGATAGGCAAATGATGCTTCCGCGGCCTGCCGGCACAGGGCTATTTGTGGTCTGCCATTTTGCCAGGCGCGGATTGCCAGGCGCATGGGACCGCATTCGGCCAAAACGGTTTCTTCATCCAGCAGCGTTATGGATTGTTCATAGGACATCGGTCATTTTGATCCGTGCTTTTTGACTTTAAACGGCTTCATGGCTTCGATGTGCCCTCCCATTTCTTTATAGTCCTCAAGCTTCATGGTGTACTCCAGCGGGCAGATGGTGGCCGGCGTCGGTGTCCAATAAAAAGCGCCGGTTTTGACGCGCTCGACATCCACCATAAAAGAAATCCCCCCGCCCGGCAAGACAAAACCGGGAGATCCGCCCACAGTCAAATTCACCTTGCCGGCATGCACCGCTCGGGTTAGTTTAATCGGATATTTGGTCGCGCCGGCCCGCGCGCTGCCGCCGGCCCCGGCGGTATAAATGGCCGACACCCGGGAAGGTTCGCAACTGTCATCGATGGCTTTCAGGGCGGCCCCGGCTTTTGGGGAAAGGGGGATTTGTTTGAGGGCGCTCCCTTTGCCGATTTTAAACATGGCACCGTTTTGGCCGGTGGTCTCGGTAATCAATATGGTCATGCCGCTGCGGGCAATTTTCATATCAATCGTACTGATCACATCAACCGGGTGGGTAATGGATGTCCCCCCCCAGCCGTTGCCATGATCGCCGAAATAGCGGCCCGGGGTGCTTTCGCTGAACTTCAGGCGGATACCGGTTGGTTTGGCGCCGGCATAAACCCCGGCCACATGACGGCTCATCTGCCCGGTGATATGGGAATCCATGATAATAACTTCATCGGCGGCCTCTACCAGCAGAGGGGCAAACAGACCCATGGTGGCACTGCCGCAGCCCACGCGCATCTTGGCCACTTCCTTGCCGTCAATGATGGGGGCATGGCCTACCTGAACTTCCAGACGGCTGCCGTTTTCGATTTTGAGTTTCACCCGTTTGCGGTTGGCGATTTCGGTGATGGTTCTGGCAATCACAAAACCGTTTTTGCCGGTCAGACGATTGACGCCACCGATATGCAGCATCTTGGAACCGTACTGTTCGGTCTCGACCATGCCGACCTCTCTTTTGCCCACAAAGATTCGATCGCCCTCCTGGCCGATGGGGACATCCGTATCGATTTTGACGATGACGGAGCTGTAGCTCAACGGAACTTCCGTCACGACGGTGACGACGTCGACACCGCGCCGTTTGGCTTTCACAATGTGAGGCGCCGGTTTGCAGTCCGGATAGGTGGTTCCGGCGCCAATGGCCGTGATCAGGGGCTTGCGAATATTTGCCCCGGGTTCGGGGCCGACGAGGTGTTTTACATCGGCGTAAGTGTGCAGCCGGGTGAGCCGCATCAATTTGCCCGCTTCGTTGCGGTAGCGCTGGCAGGCGCCGAGGTACCCGGGCTGGATCCAGCATTTGATCGGGCAGGCATCGCATTCGATCGCGCCCGGCGGCATGCTTTCGGCGGCAATCACCGCATCACTTTCGCAAACCCGCAGGCACACGCCGCAATGCGTGCACCAGTGATCATTGATCACCGCCTTTTTTTTGACCATCTTAACCGCGGCCACCGGGCAGTCGCGCACGCAATACCCGCAGCCGATGCATTTTTCTCTGTCAATATCCATGTTTGGTATCTCAATTGCTTTTTTATTTACTGAGGAGCCGTTCCGTTTTTCTTTCCATATTCATTGTGCCATCGGGTTGGCCGGTGAGCCCGTTTCCGGTTAGCCGGTTAGAAATGGAAATATGTCTCATTAAAATTTCGAACCGGCCAACTGGCCCAACGGGCAAACGGGCTAAACCGGGTTTTAGAGGACCTTTGGCTTCCTCACCGGCGGCGGCGTATTGCGGCTCTTGGCCACGACAATTTCACCATCAACCAGCACCATGGCCACGGCGGGCACGTCTCCGGCTTCAATGGCGGACAAGGCATCTTCGCCAACCGATCCCATGGGCGCATCCATAATGACCAGGTCGGCGTCTTTGCCTTCAGCGATCACTCCCTGAGGCAGTTTGTGAACCCGGGCCGTATTGCCGGTGGCCATACAAATGGCCTCTTCGGGTTTGATCGCCGTCAGGCTGGCCAGGTGGCTGATGACTCGCAGCACACCCAGCGGGACCACCCCGGTACCGGAAGGCGCATCATTTCCGATGATAATGCGGTCCAGCGCATTGTGCTTTACACATAAATTGGCAGCTTCCACCGCCACTTTCGGATTTCCGCAATGAACGAATTCCAGCGCCAGATCGGTTTCGGTCACCAGACGCTTGACTTCAGCGATTGCCACCGCCGTCGGCCCGCCATTGATATGCGACGCGATATCGGGGTTTGCCTGAATGACCATTTCGGCGGTGACCGTGCTGCTGCCGGGAATAGAGGTGCCGCCGGTATGCATCATCACCGTCATGCCGCATTCTTTTGCCCATTGCACCATGGGGGCGGCATCTTCGGGATTCTTGATGGTTCCCAGCCCGATTTCTCCGACAGTCCGGACGCCTTCTTTTGCCAGCTCCTCAAAATCCGCTTTAACAAGACCCTTTTCCAGAATCACCGCGCCGCCGACAACCTTGCCGCCGCCCGGCCTGAAGTTGGCAAACGATTTCGCTGCTAAAATAGCCAGTGCTTTGGCGCCGGCCGGATCCTTCGGGCGCCCCGGCAGATGAACTTCCCCGGCGGAAATAAAGGTCGTCACGCCCCCATGCACCTCACTTTCCAAAAATCCAGTTTGTTTTTGCCGGGGCGTGTAATCTCCCAGGACAACATGGCAGTGAGAATCGAACAATCCCGGGGTAACCGTGGCGCCATCACAGTCAATAATCATTTGAGCACCGGCGGCATCGAGGTCGCTTTCCGGACCTTTCTGTTTTATCTTGCCGTCTTCGATTAAAATGGCATTGCCTTTTAAAATCGGATTTGAAATTTCGCCGCTGACAATGATCCCAATATTTTTTAAAAGGACTTTAGACATTTTCTACCTCCTTGGGTCCAAAATGGCCGGCTTTGATACTGGCTTCCAAAACCCGTTCCAGATTGGCTGGCAATTGGTAAATTCGTTCCCCCAACGCATCCGCCAGGGCATTTATGATAGCCGGAGCAGTCGGTATGAGAGCGGGTTCGCCGACGCCTTTGGCGCCAAACGGCCCGCTGGGCTCCGGTGATTCTACGATTATGGGTATGACCTCCGGCATGTCCGCACAGGTGGGGATCAGATAATCTTTAAACGAAAGGGTTTGGCCGGGAACAAACGCTTCCATGAGGGCAAAACCGATTCCCATGGCCACGCCGCCGCATATCTGGCCTTTGACATTTTCCGGATGAATGGCCTTGCCGACATCGTGGGCTGCCACTATTTTTTCCACCTTTACCTCTCCGGTCAGGGTGTCTACGATGAGCATCGCCAGCTGGCAGGCAAAGGCATAGGTGGCATAGGGCACGCCCTGGCCTGTCTCCGGATCCAGCGGCACGGTATTCGGATCGAAAAATCCGTTCCAGGTCAGCGGAAGGCCCTTTTCATGAATGCGCCGGGCCAACCATGAAAATTCGATCTTTTTATCAGGGCTGTCTGAGATGCGGACAAAACCGGAATTTAGCTGCAAGGATGTTTTGGGTGCCTTCAGTTTGTTGACCGCCTCGGTCAGCAAAACATCGGCCAGCTTTTCAGCAGCCCCTTTGACCGCATTTCCGGAAATATACGTCTGGCGACTGGCGGATGTGGCGCCGGCGTTGGTGGTACACTGGGTATCGGCCACAACCATACGGATGGAATCGGGAGCCAATCCCAGAACCTCAGCAGCAATCTGAGCAAGGATGGTGGTCGACCCCTGACCGATATCCGCACAACCCGTAAACAATGTAACCCTGCCATTCCGATCCATGGTGACTCTGGCGGTCGACGGGTTTTGCACGCCGGTGTTGCCGATGCCATACCACATGCATCCGATACCAACGCCTCTTTTCTTATACGGGCCGATGGGTTCCGATTGCCATTCGGCTTTGGCTTGCTCATAGTAAGGTCGGATCTCATCCAAACATTTTCCGATCCCGACACTGGCCGTCAGCTCCTGGCCGGTTCCGGTTTTGGAGCCCGGCTTCAAAGCATTCATCCGTCTTATTTCTAAGGGATCCAGGCCAAGTTCCTGCGCCAGAAGATCCATCTGGGATTCGTGGGCCAGGGCGATCTGCGGGGTACCGAAACCCCGCATGGCACCGCAAAATGGATTGTTGGTATACACGCAGCGGCTCTCAACCGCTACAGTTTCAACTTCATAGGGACCGGTCGCATGTACCGCCGCCCGTGACGTCACGGCAATCCCATAGGATGCATAAGCGCCGGTATCACAGGTAATGGTGGCGCT
>JBFFCW010000010.1:0-26402 GCA_041559695.1 Desulfobacterales bacterium | reverse complement strand
GGGCAAAGCCAATATTGAATATTTTATCGATTAAACCGATACGCCATATTTGCATATAGTGTTGTGTCCTACAAATCAGTTACAAAATGATTGTCACGCCCGCGCAGGTGGGAGTCCAGTTCAAAGACGCCTGGATTCCCGCCTGCGCTGGAATGACGGATGGATACCACGCCTCAGAACATAATAATATTTTATACAAAATTTTGGGGACACATCACTAGGACCCATTTCAAAAAAATGGCTAGGCAGTTTCTTTTTTGAAGATCTGAAAGGTGTTCAGAATGCTTCTAAAGTCACTAATATCCCTTTGAAAGTAAATCCGGCCCTCTGCCGTAAACCGGAGGTTAAAAAAGGTATCCTCTTTTAAAAAACCATAATACAGCGTTTTATAGGTCTGGCCTTCCGAGTCGCTGTAAGTGTATAAGATTTTAAACCCTTGATACCCCTTTATGGTTGCCGGGGTATTATCCAGAACCCTAAAATTCACCAGATTCTGATCCGATATCAGCTCGTCAATAATAATTTGGGCCGCCTCTTCCGGCAACATTTCCTTTTGTATTTTCTTTTTGGTATTCTGAAACGATCTGCTGATGGGGCGGTTTTGAACCATAATATACTGCAAAAAGGGGGTTTCTTTGGTGACAAGCAGGTATCGATTGTTGTCTATTTTTCGCCAGCCTTCGGGAATGTCAATTGAAAAACTGTAAGAAGCCGGCTTCGACATTCCGCCGGTATGCGCACAGGCCATAGAGCCTGCCACAAACAAAAACAGGATGATCCAAAAATGTTTTTTCATTATCCTTCCTCGCTGAACGTGAATTGCTTTAAGTATCCCTGAATATAGGCTCTGTCCGGGGCGTTGGGCGAAAGCTGCAAACACGATTCAAAAAATTTTTTGGCCAGTGTGTGATGACCTTCTTTATAATGGATCAACCCGATGGCTTTGTGGGGAGCTGCATAGCTCGGGTCCAGAGTGATGGCGCGGTTGTAGTTTTCAAGCGCCATATGAGTATTGATCGCCGGCCCCTGCTGTCTGTAGGTTTCCCCGAGCAAAAAAAAGGCCCGGCTGTCATCCGGTTTGCGCTGCAGATATTTTTCAATACTCCGTCTGGCGGCCTGAAACCGCCCCAACCGGATATCCAATCTGGCATTATCTAAAAATAATTGTTCCCGTTTTGCAAAAAATATTTCGTTGTTTTTGATTGCAAGTCGTCTGTTTAAGTATACCGGATCGGGCAGATTTTGTAAATTATCAACTCGCCACTGGACCTTGGGGTGGCTTCCGAAAAAGAAAGGCTCCTCGAGTCCCTCCTGTTCAATTTCAGTGACCATCTGATCAAAAAGAAAAAGGGCCTCTTTCGGATTATAACCCGCTGCGGTCATCAATCCAATCCCTAGTCGATCCGCCTCAGCCTCCAGTTCGCGGACATATCCGCTGATGGCCGCCATTGCGCCGGTGACACCCAGATAGCGGGCCATCTCCTGCAAACCCCTGGTTTTAATCAGCGTGTGTTGAACGGCAGTTAAAATAGCCGGCTGGTCTTTGTACCTTCGAAAGGCCCGCAGGGCGTGTCGCTGCGTGCAATGGACCAGCTCATGTGCCAGAACTGCTGCCAGCTGGTCTTCACTGTCCATTCGAGCCAACAACCCGGTATGGATATAAATCATTCCATTGGGGTAGGCGAAGGCATTCAGATAGGCATTCTTGATGACTTTCACTCGGATCAGCAGATCCTCCGCACCCGTTTTAGGCTTAAGTTTGGCCGCCACTCTATTTAAGTAGTCTTCCAGCTTCTGATCCGGGTAAATAAGGCCATTACGTTCAAGGGCGAGTTGCTCTTGTTCTGATTTATGCCAGAGCATTTTCTCATCTTCACTGGTCAGCAGTGCATCAGGCATAAGCGAAACATCCGGTTTTGAATAGGTTGAGCAATTCGTTGCCAGCGTGATGACAAGCAGACAGGACAGGTAAAACAAAAAATTGCCCAGTGCCGTGTCCATTCTTGCCCTATTGATGGGGGTTGCACTCCGCATGACCAAAGAAGCAGATCCTATTTTTTCTAATTAATACCAAACAGTTAAAAGATTTTTTATTTGCGACAGCCGCCGCAAAACAATTGCTGCGACATATTATTAGCAAAAGCCGTGCCTGCCATCTTTCCTTTCTCCATAGTCCGGCCCAGGCGGGACGGAAGGACGGGCATTAATTGTTCATCGGTAATAACGACACCAAACTTTAGGGTGTTCTATGGCCGGAAAAGGAAGGCAACCTTCGGTGGATATGTGGGGGGTTTTACACAATACTTCTACTATTCTACACGTATAGTAAAAATTCACTTTTTTTTCTTCTATTCGTTTTTTTTGTTGTCTTTTAGTAATTTATGTTTAATATAATCGGTATCAACTATTCTTTTTTTGTGAGCGTTGGGGGGCAGACTTAAAAAAAGGAGGAAAGAAAATGAAAAAGCTGATCGTTTTACTCTTTATTGGGTTATTGCTCGCAGGATGCAGCTCCGAGTTTTACAAACACGATTCGTTGTTTAAGGACTGGGATCACGTTAAGTTTAGCTGGGGCGGATATAAAAATCCGACCGCCGAAGATGCAAAAATGTCAGATGACCGCGGCTGGTGGGGAGAAGCAATACCTTACATCCCTGCTGAATAATAGAAGCGTCTGGTTGAGAATCGTTAAGCCGGATAAAATACTTTTCTCTTTCCGCTAAAACCAACCGCTCAATCTCAACGATACCCTGGTATGCTCTGTTGGTCGCAACCCGGTTTTGCAGGTAAGATCCTGACACCGACGCCGACAATAATAAAAGTGGTTTAAAAAGGTGGTTCATGGGAAACGGCAAATGACCGATCTCGAGGGCCACCTTTTTTAGTGTTATTTTAATACCCATCCGAACCCATCATATCTTGATTTTCACTTTTACGAATCCACCCAACTACTACATGTTGTGGTCCATCTTTCTTGACGCCCAATTTACATTGCCATATACTTTTTGACAATCGGTATCGTTTGGCCATATAAATACAATGGAAATGATTTAAGAAACTAGAGGTGGTTTCAAAACCACTTCGAAACCCTCTTTCAGCGTTTCGAGGCATAAGCGATGAGTTTTGCGCGGAATTGGATGGGAATTCTCTCGATCTTCTTTACCCTCGCTATTTCGGCAGCCTGCATCCCCAATAAGCAAATGACCGTGGGCTCCGCTGCAACGCTTCTGGAAGATGTCGCCAATTCTGCGAATAAGCAATCCGATCTAAAGGTTGTCCGCGAAGGGATGCCCGCCTACCTTATGTTGATTGAGGGCATGGTCGAAGCCGTGCCGAACAATGCCCGCCTGCTGATCACCGCCGCCCAGGCACACGCCTCATTCGCCTCCGCATTTGTCGAGGATGCGGACATAGAATACGCGCGCACACTCTATGAAAAGGCTAAAAAATATGCGCTGCGCGCGCTGGAACAGCGGGGTTTGAAACAACCGGTTTCAAAACCGCTTGACGACTTCGAAGAAGCGTTAAACCGGCTGGGCCAGGACGATGTCCCCTATATGTTCTGGACGGCAACATGCTGGGGAAGCTGGATCCGGCTGAGTTTAGGCTCGATGGCCGCCCTGGCCGAACTGCCCCGGGTAGAGGCGTTAATGAAGCGGGTGCTGGTGCTGGATGAGCAATTCTACTTTGGCGGCCCGCACCTGTTTATGGGTATATGGTTTGCCTCCAGGCCCAAAATTGCCGGGGGTGACTTATCCCGGGCCCAGCACCATTTCCAAAAAGCCCTGGAATTCAGCCAGGGCAGGTTTTTAATGACCCAGGTTTATTACGCCGACCAGTACGCCCGAAAAACCTTTGACAGGAAATTATTTGTGGCCACCCTTCAGCGTGTATTGGAAGCCCCGGTCGACAAAATACCGCAGTTAACATTGCTCAACACCGTGGCGCATAAAAGAGCAAAAGAACTGCTTGAACAGGTAGACACCTATTTTTAGGAGGCCTTCGCATGATCCGATCCGCAGTGATGAAAACAATCTGGCTCGGTTTTATCGCTTTGAGCCTGACGATGCCGCCGGCCGTGAGTGTGGCCAAGACGCTCCAGATCAAAATTGCCACCCTGGCCCCGGAGGGAAGTTCGTGGATTAAAACCTTTCATGCCATCGATGCAGAGGTCCGCACCAAAACCGATAAGCAGGTCGGCTTTAAGTTTTATCCCGGCGGGGTATTAGGGGATGAAAAAGATATGCTCAGAAAGATGCATATCGGACAGATTCACGCAGCAGCACTGACCTCTGCGGGCTTATCCGCTATCTTCAGCGAAATGGATGTGTACCAGATTCCTTTTCTTTTTGAGTCGCATCATGAGGTCGATTACGTAATCGAAGAAATGGATGCATTTTTTCGAAAGGGATTCGATGAAAACGGCTATGTCCTTTTGGGCTGGTCTGAGGGCGGATTTGTGCGCCTGATGTCAACCACGCCGGTCGCCACACTGGATGATCTCAGAAAGTTCAAAGTCTGGACCTGGGAAGATTCGCCCATGACCAAAGTGATATTTGACCAAGCCAATGTATCGGCCATACCGCTTTCGGTGCCGGACGTTTTAGTCGGACTGCAAACCGGTCTGGTGGATGTGGTCTACGCTCCGCCGAGCGGCGCCATCGCCCTGCAATGGTTTACCAAAACCAAATACATGACCGACGTCAACCTGATCTACCTGATCGGTGGTTTGGTCATGCAGAAGGACGTATTTAATAAAATATCCCCCGACCACCAGAAAATTCTCCTGGAAACCTGCCGGCGCCGGATGAATGAGCTGAAAACAACCGTCCGCAAAGAAAACCAGGAAGCGATTCAGGTGATGGTCAAACACGGCGTAAAAATCATTACCCCTAGTCCGGCACAGGTCGCCGATTTTAAAAAGGTATCCGATCAAGCCATGCAGCGCCTGGAGGGCAAAAGCTTTTCTAAAAAGGTACGGGATGAAGTCATCAGCAAAATAGAAACTTACAGAAAGAATAACCCACAATGAGCAGATGGCAAAGATGGGATGAAACCCTTGGCCGGGTAGAAAAATTCCTGCTGGCCGGCATGCTGAGCATAATGATCCTGCTGGCATTTTTGCAGATTATACTGCGAAATGTTTTTAGTACCGGGATTTCCTGGGGGGATCCGCTGGTTCGCTATCTGGTTCTGTGGGTGGGGTTTATCGGGGCCAGTCTCGCCAGCAAAGAAGGAAAGCATATCACCATCGAGGTGTTTTCAAGATGGTTTACAGGGTCCGGCAACCGGTATCTCAAAGCGATTCCCCATCTGGTATCGGCTTTTATCTGCGGCCTGCTGACCTTTGCCGGTTGGACGTTTGTTCAAAATGAGGCCCAGATGGGCGGCGCCACTTTTCTGGAAATTCCGGTCTGGATTCCCCAAGTCATTATTCCCATCACCTTTGCGCTGATGACCCTGCGTTTTGGATTCCGCGCTTTCGCAAAGTTTGCGATGATTTTTAACCCCGACAATTTTAGCGAAAACGGAAACCCTTCATGATTCTTCTGGCCGTCCTTGCAGCCGTTCTTTTTATGCTGATCGGTGTGCCCGTTTTTATCGTCATCTGCGGGCTGGCCGTATATCTGTTTTTTATCAGCGGAATCGATCTGTCGGCCATCACTATCGAAATGCATCGAAGGGCCACCACCCCCATGCTGGTGGCCATTCCGCTGTTTACCTTTGCGGGCTATCTTCTTTCAGAAAGCGGCGCCCCCAAACGGCTGATCCGGCTTTCAAACGCCGTCCTTGGCTGGCTGCCAGGAGGCCTGGCGGTCATCGCCCTGATTTGCTGCGCGGTTTTTACCGCCCTGACCGGGGCCACCGGCCTGACCATCATTGCCCTGGGTGGAATCCTGCTACCGGCAATGACCCGGGGGAAATATCCGGAACCCTTCTCACTGGGCCTGTTAACCACCTCGGGAACCCTGGGGTTGCTTTTCCCCCCCAGCCTGCCCCTGATCATCTATGCCATCGTTGCCAAAGTCAGAATCGATCAGCTTTTTATTGCCGGCATTATACCCGGAATTTTGCTGGTGGTGGTGCTGTCGGTTTTCAGCATCAACCGGGCCGTTCACAACAATATACCCAAGACGCGTTTACAGATATCTGAGATTTGGAGTGCCATAAAAGCAGCTGTGTGGGAACTGCCCCTGCCGCTGGTGGTTCTGGGCGGAATTTACAGCGGAAAGTTTGCCGTCAGTGAGGCTGCGGCGATTACGGCCGTGTATGTGCTCATTGTAGAAATTTTTATTTATCGGGATATTCGCTGGAAAGACCTGCCCGAAATTATGAAAAAAAGCATGGTCCTGGTCGGCGCGGTCTTGATTATTCTGGGCGCCGCTATGGGTCTGACCAACTATCTGATCGATGCTGAAATTCCAATGCAGATGCTGGAATTTTTCAAGCTCCATATCGAAAGCAAGATACTGTTTTTGATCGTATTAAATATTTTTCTGCTGGCGGTTGGCTGTACCATGGGAATTTTTTCGGCCCTGGTTGTCGTCGTTCCGCTGCTTTCACCGATTGCCCAGGCCTATGGAATCGACCCCATTCACCTGGGAATCATCTTTTTAGCCAATCTGGAAATCGGCGCTTCCATCCCTCCGCTGGGTATTAACCTGTTTATCGCCAGCATCCGCTTTGAAAGACCGGTTTTAAAGCTATATGTGGCCTCGTTGCCGTTTATCGCCATCCTGCTGCTGGCCTTGGCCCTGATTACCTACATCCCCTGGATGAGTCTTGCATTGCTCAAATAGCTTAGAAGTGGATTCAAAACCCCATCTAAGGCCCAATGGCTGTGTTGCCCCGCAAGCGGGATTCGCATCTGAATTTTAAATTAGGGTGCAGCACACCCTCCGACAAATGCGCACATCCCCCTATGTATGCTGCGCTTTCTCGATCGACCTGCGCCTTACCCTTGAACCTTATCTGAGGTTTTGAAACCACTTCTATCTAAAAATTGATACACTTTCCCGGCATACTTCGCCAAAATAACGACCAAAATGATTCCGGTCACGGGAACCAAAATTGTTGTGGCCGGTCATAAAGGGCCGCTTTCAAGCGGTAACAGCGAATTTGGATCGACAAGATTATTTTGAATCATCACAACCCCTGCTAGAACGAATAATTTAGCGGTTAAACAAAACCATGCCGCCAAAAATAAGCAGCATTCCAATCAGATGAAAAGCTTTAATGGACTCTCCGAGCCAGGCGACGGCCATTAAGGAGGCAAATACGGGAATCAAATTAACAAACAGGCCGGCACGATTGGCACCGATTTGCTCGACACCCCAATTCCAGCAAAAAAAGGCAACAATTGAGGGAAAAGTGGCGACATACAGGATGCTGGAGACCACGTTAAAGCGCAACGCAAATGCCGGCCGGTAACTCAACTCCCACAGGTACAGCGGCAGCAAGCCCAGTGCACCCGTTGCAAATGTATATAACAGAAAACTTAGCAGGTGCATCGGCGGTTTACGGCGCAAAAATACTGAATACAGCGCATACAGCAAAACTGCCGCCAACATTACAAAATCGCCCTCGACGAAAGATAAATCAAAAAAGGTTGAAAATCTGCCGCGCAAAACGACCAGGCAGGCTCCCAACACGCATAAGCCGACACCTAAACTTTGCAGACGGCTGACCTTCTCTTTAAATGCGATCAAGGAGATCAGAATGATAGCGGCCGGCATCGTCGTTTGAATTAACGCGCCGTTAATGGCTGTGGTTGTATGCACGGCGATGTAAAGTAGGGTATTAAAGCCGGAAATTCCGACCAAAGATAGAAAAAATATCATTTTCCAATGCCGGATAAAAAGCGGCCAGTCCTGTTTGGCATTCATCCAGGCAAAAGGCAATAGAAGCAATGACGCAATCGTCCAGCGCCAAAAAGCGAGACTGACGGGCGGAATGATATGAACGACGCCACGTGCTAAAACGATATTGCCTGCCCAGCACAGCGGCGCAATTGCCAGCAGAAAATAGGGTCGCCATTTAAAGACCGGGCTCAGGCGATGGTTATGGCTTGGCATATTCATGTTTAGCGAATGTCCCGCAACAGCGTTTCAGGTTTTTAGGAGCCGATACCCCATCATGACCATCGGTCAGCGAGCGTCACCGGTATTAAATAATTCGAGGCTCAAGTCGAGCAAATCTTAAAGCAGCGCCAAGCGGGATTATTCACGGTCTGTCGGCAACGTCGGTCTCTGGATCATACCACCATAAAGGCCAAAAATTTATGCTTGGCGGATAATAGGCGACTTCGGACGTGGGCAGGTGGCCCTTGACACGTGACATACAATTTTATAATTAAATTTGCTTAAAAATTTGTTTTTTGATTTTTAATTTTTCAAATCGCCATCAAACCATATGACCCGATCAAATTATGCCTGAGACCAGAAACATATTGATTTGCACCGATTTTTCAAAACATGCTGACACGGCATTCATTCATGCAATGGACCAGGCCAAAAAATACAAGGCCAAGTTACATATCTTTCACGTCATCATGCCGTCCGATCCTTGCCGGAATTCAAATTCTAAAAATTCATCTGGACATGGCAATTCGAATGAACCCGCAGAATCAGAAAACAACGTGGTGCAGCAGACAATCGGAGCGTTAAAACAAAAATATATTGATCGGCTTAAAAACAATATTAAAGAATATGCGTTTTTTGTAAAAATTGGAACACCAGATGTCGAAATTGTACAATATGCAAAAGAAAAAAATATTGATGTGATTATATTGGGTGCCCTTGGAATACCGGAAAAAGACCGTGCGACCCGGGTAAGGACCGCGGCAAATGTCTCGAAGTTTGCTCCCTGTCAGGTCATCGTCATTCAAATGAATACGCGAGATAGCTTTGGAATCTAACCGCTGAAATTTTATCTGCCAATGGGTAAAATGAAAAAGAAACAATCGAAACCATCTCAATTTCACGATTTAACATTTAAAAGTGTCCTGGATGCCCTGCCGTGTTATTTAACCATCCAGGATGCTGATTTGAATATCCTTTTCGCCAATCAAACCTTTCGAAACGACTTTGGCGATGCGGTCGGACAGTCCTGCTATAACGTTTTTCAAAGCTCAGAGCATAAATGTCGCAAATGCCCCGTTCAAAAAACCTTTATCGACAAAAAAGTCCACATTGCCGAAGAAACCATTCTGCTCAAAGACGGTTCATCCAATGAGATGATTGTTTACTCGGCGCCCCTGGTCAGCCTGACCGGCAATGTGACGGCGGTAATTAAGATGTTAACAAACGTTAACATGATTAAAGAGGTTCAAAAGGAGCTTGTCACCCTGGGCCAGTCATTTGCCGTTTTAACCCATGATTTAAAAAATATGTTGGAGGTTCTCGAAGGTGGATCATATGTAATCGAAGAAGGTATAAAAGACAATGATATGGCGCTAACCAGCAAAGGCTGGCATATCGTCAGAAAAAATATCCATGAGATTTCACGGGTAACCCAGAATATATTGTACTCTTCCAAAAAACGGCCTCCCAAATTTCAAAAGGTCAAACCGAATGAAATCGCACGCCGCGCGGTGGAGCTTTTTCAGGAAAAAGCAGGCACATTGGAAATACAGCTCATCAGCCAGCTGAATCCGGCCTTGCCTTATACAACCATGGATGTCCCCAGTATCATCCGAATGTTGAGTAATTTGATATGGAACGCGCTGGAAGCATGCGACAAGGATAAACGCAAGACTTCTCATTCCGTATTTGTAAGGGCGGAATTTTATAATAACGATTTTTATATGTTTGAAGTGGAGGATAACGCCCACGGAATGAGTGAATCAACAGAGGCAAATTTATTCAAAGAATTTTTTTCCAACAAAGGCGATAGCGGCACCGGTCTGGGTTTGATGGTGGTCGATCGAATCGTAAAAAACCACAAAGGCAAAATTGAAGTCCTTACGAAACCAGAAATCGGAAGTTTATTTCGAACCATATTTAAAGCCTAGAATAAAGGGTTAAATGGTCAAATAGTTAATTCGTTATATGGTTTAAAATGTTATGAATCTTTTGACGAATGGATTATTCAACCAATCAACTATTTAACGATTCGACCATTTAATTTTGCCTTTCATAGACGGACAAAATCTGCGTGCCTAAACCCCTGAACAATATTGACAGCCCATTATTTAGTATTAATATCCAAATGTAATGGATGAAACACAACAAGAGGAACTTGAGGAACAAGCGAAGGTCAGCACATACTGGTGGGTCCGGCAGATCATTTTAGTGGCAATCGCCGGGTTTTATCTGGTCTTCGGTATTCAGCTGCTGATTTCCGCCTATCAGCTCAATGATCCGACGTCTTTCATCTTTACCTTTTACGCATCCAATTTTATGATCCTGTTCAGCGGCGCTTTGCTAGTCGGATTTATTTACCGGTTGGTGACAGCATATCGTCATTTAAAACCTGATTAAACTTTTGCTTGATTGATTCCAGAAACGAATCAGTAAATGCCGCTTCATTCCGGGCGGGTATGATGACAGAAAATTTCATTGCAAAATCCGAGCGTTGATATTGATTATTTAACCAGCGGATCAATCCGTTTCCTGAAAACCTTCAACAGCTTCAAGCGGTAAAGCAAATAAAATTCCCTTGCCGGGCGCACAAAGATCCCCGCAGAAAGATTTGACAATTTCGATCGCTTGATCAAGGGTATCTTTGTCCTGTAAGACGGTCAGTATGATATTGTTGGATGATTGAAGATCGGTAATGACCTTGTTGATCTGGTCCGACAACTGTAAGGACGCTTTTGTTTGCATTAAAACTCTTCCCATACCGGTACCGCTTAGGACCGTTGAGCCCGTGATGCCGATGTTGGCAAAGCCCGCCACTATATCTGACAGCGGTTGAGTTTGTTTCAAAATACTAACCAGCAAATACATTGAACACCTCCACTTTCGGTTTGAGTTAATTTAATCCCGCGTTTTGCAGGGTGCGGATGACCTGCTGCAGCGTTGCCGGATCTTTGTATGGCTGCGTTGCCGCATACTTCTCAAGACTAAAATCAGGCGTGATCCTGCGAACTTCAGCAGCTGCTTTTTGGGCAGCTTCCGGGCGATCCAGTTCAATGTTGGCACCGGCCAAAATTAGAAACGCAGCCAGATTATTCCGATCGGCCTTGACCGCTTCTGTGGCGGCTGCGATGGCGTCGTCATATTGTCCGCTCCCGTAATAAGCAGCGGCAAGAACCACCTGAAAAAACGGTGGGGAAACCGGTGCCAGGCGAATGGCAAATTTGGCCAGGTCGATTGCTTCTGCCGCCCGGCCCAGGTATGTTAAAATATTGGCCTTGGCCACAAAGGAAAGATCACAACTCGGACGGGCGATGACGGCCTTTTCGGCTGCTGCCAATGCTTTATCGTGTTGGCGATGATAAAGGTCGATTTCCGCCATCACCAGGTGCGACAATCCCGTGAAATCATCCAGATCCATGGCCCGGCCGGCCAGTTCGGCCGCCCGTTCCAGCGTAACGGAAACGTCATCGGTCAATCCCTGAGCCACAGCCCACCAATGGGCCCAGGCTCCTATGGCATACCCGAAAGAGGCCTCCGGCTCCAGCCGGATGGTTTCTTCGAACATCTGCTGGGCTTCACGAAGATCTTCTTTGGTAGACCCAAAAAGGGCTTCCCAGCCCCGGTAATAGGATTCAAGCGCCTCCGGATTGCGAATCGCATCCCGTATGCTGCGGCCGACTTCACCGGTCACCAGCTGAATATCCATGGCCGCAACAATCTTTTCGGTAATCTCATCCTGTACCGCAAAAATATCGTCAATCTTGCGATCATAACGATCGGCCCATATCTGACGGCCGCTGAAGGTTTCGATAAGGCGGGCGGTAATTCGGACGCGATCCCCTGCCTTGCGAACCCCTCCGTCTAAAACATGGCTGACACCGAGATGGGCGCTGAGTTCATCAATCGAAGGTGTCTGGGATTTGTAACTGAACATCGAAATTTCACTGATCAGGAAAAGCCCGGGGATCCGGACCAGGGCGGTCATGATGTCCATCGTCAGCCCGTCACTGAAATAGTCCTGTTTCGGATCGGCACTCAGATTCGCAAAGGGCAAAACCGCAAGGGAAGGTTTATCGGGAAGTGGCAGTGCTTTATGCGGCGGCGGGGCGGCTTTTTGGGCAGCCGCCGGTGGTGCCTTATCATCCAACGTGGCAACCACCCGATACGCGTGCACCGGATCCGGAATATTTTTCAGCGCCTGAGGACCCATATCAACAAATTCAAATTCACGTTTGTTGCGAACCTGGGTGTAAACAAATTCCGAAATACAAATACCACCAGGTTCTGCAAGGCCCTCCAGACGGGCGGCGATGTTGACGCCGTCACCATAAATGACGTCCCCGTCTACCAGGACATCCCCAAGGTTGATTCCAATGCGAAAATTCATTTGCCGATTTTCAGTGAGATCGGCATTCAAGTGGGCCAGGGTTTGCTGAATTTCCATGGCACCATCGACCGCATCGAGCGCACTGTGAAACTCAGCCAGCATATTATCGCCGACAAAATCAACCACCCGACCTTCATTATCGTCTACAATCCTGGAAATTTTGTCCCGCCAGGCGGATAGGGTGCGGACGGTGGAGACTTCATCTTCGGCCATGAGACGGCTGTAACCGGCCACATCGGCGCTCAAAATTGCTGCCAACCTGTGTTTGAGTTCTTTTTCGGCCATAGCCAAAATGCCTCTGCGATTAGCGTTCTTGATTACCAATACCACCTGCTTCTTAGCAAATTTAAATATTTATTTCAAAAACCGGCTCTCGGCAATACTGCCAAAAACGTCAGCGGTCGGAAGACCTTTGATCACATCCGAATTGACATAGCGCCCATCTTATCCTGATTTTCGCCGGTTAGGTTCGCAACCCCGGCCGGCTGTCGTTTTTCATTTTAAAAATTCTGGCAGCCAATTTTTTGGAAAAGATTACCGGCACATCCTGCTGCCGGGTAAATGTAAATTTAACAAAATCACCGAAAAAGCGTCTGCTGCCTGCTTCAGTTGATATATCCGTCCACGGAAAGAACAGCGGCGGGTGGCCAACCCGAAAAAGCGGAAATACCGACAGGTAAAGCCCAAATTCATTAACGCCAACGGTGATGCAATTATTGTAATTCGTCCATCGGCGCATGCCAATACTTTTTAACCACATTTTCTGACCGTCAAATGCTGAATTCGCCCGATAGTCCCGGGACAATATTTTCCAACCGGCGACAGCAGATATTAGCTTACAAACACCCATCCAAATAAGGACGAAAAATAAGATATACGTCGGTACGGAAAACGGATCAAATTGAGTTAGATACATGATTATACGTTCAGCATTGATCGGATGGAATGTTTCATTTTTAGGGTCGGCCTGTTTTACCGGGCATATTTGATCGCCGGCTTAGTCGCGCCTTACCGTAATGCTTTGAAGCCCGGAGCTCATTATCAATTTTCTCAGCACGGGATTGAATATAAATTTAGATTTTAAATTTTTTAGAAATATGTTTTTTCTGAGTCGTCGGGTCTTTTCTTGATAACGTTTTTCAAACCCATCGGGTGTGCCTCGCAAGGCGTCTGCCAGCATCAGAGCACTTTTAAATGCATAGCTGAGTCCTTCTGCTGAACTGGGGCTGATCCAGCCCGCCGCTTCACCCAGCAAGCCAATCCCCTGTCCGCCGGTAAACAGTTGACTTTGCTTTACCGGGCGCAGCATCAGGGCACCTTCTCTAAATACGGTCTTGCCAAACTTCATGCCGTATCGGGCAAGTGTTGCTTTCAACAGCGCAAATTTTTCAGCGGCCTTTTCTTGATAGGGCAAGGCCGCGCCGATCAGCAGATAGTTTCCCTTTGGAATGGTCCAGCAATAATAATCGGTGATGTTGCGATCAAAAATCGAAGTAAAGTAAGGAAGGTCGTTTTTGCGCTCAACCCATTCCTGAATGGCGACATATTTTTGAGGAAAAAACTGCCGGGGAGCGGAGCGGGTACGAATTTTTGATTTGGCCCCGTCTGCGCCGATCAATATTCTGGCTTTCTCCACAAATGTTCTTTTTTGATGGACAAGTAAGAGCTTGAAACCGTTGTTTTGTGAAGAATACGATTGAAGCCGGCAATGGGTTCGAATGTCGACTGTGGCGGGCACCAGCGAAAGCAGCCAGGAATCAAATTTTTTACGATTCATGTTGATGTAATGGCGCTGATAATATCTCTCCAGTCTTTGCGGTATATCAATCGATTTGACAACGAAAAGCTGGGGCTCCTCTAAAACACTGCGGGGCAGGCCCAGGCCCAGTTTGGACAGCATCATCTGTGCATCCGGGGCCAGAAGCCCGCCGCAGCATTTTATCGAAGAAAAATTTTCAGACTCATCGGTCAGCTGTCGCCTTTCGATCAATAAGACTTTGTAACGGTCCCCGATGAGCCTCGCGAGGGTGGCTCCGGCGGGGCCGCCCCCTATAATGGCCACATCATACATAAAGCATCGCTCGCTCACTGATTTTTATACGGCTTCACTGCAAACTCGCTGACCGGTGGGACTTGGCGTGCAGCCAGATATCCATACCGATTTTTAAAAAAATGAGGACGCAAAGCAGCCCGACCGGCGACCCCAGCTTCATAACGAACACGCCGCCGGCAATGATGGCCACGTGTATCAAAACAATTCGTTTGTACGGGCGCATCATGATTTCATTGACTTTAAGCGCCAGGTATTCCTGTCCGAATAAAAAGTTTTTCACAAAAGACAGGCCGTGGCTGACGGCCAGGCCCAGAACCGGCCATTCGAGTCCCGGCGGCCGGCTTTGCCACAGTTGCATGACCACCGAATAGAGCAACTGTAAAAAAATAAAAGGGCCCGTCCATGGTTCTCCGGGGGTAAAGGCATCCCAATCGGGCCCCATTTTAAAAAACGTCAATAGAAAAAAGC
Source organism: Desulfobacterales bacterium (assembly GCA_041559695.1). Lineage (GTDB taxonomy): Bacteria > Desulfobacterota > Desulfobacteria > Desulfobacterales > JAHEIW01 > JAHEIW01. The sequence goes on along the minus strand of JBFFCW010000010.1, from coordinate 11,413 downwards.
CGTGTACGGCACAAAAGCCGCCGAAGTGCACGCAGAAAAAGGGGATCATAAATAATTTCTGAAACTGCTTTGAGGGGGACTCTACTTTTACCAGGATCATCCTGAGGACGTTGAACAATCCGATAATCAAGTTCTCGATCCAGTACAGAAGGACGATGGCCGCCGCATCCCAGCCCAGAAAAACAACGCCGATCAGGGGCACCAGGTTGGCGACCGTAAGGGTTTGGATGGAAAGTGACGGTTTTTGCAGATTTTTATGGGAGATAAATCGCTTCATGGGTTATCAATATTTTCGCATATCGGGCCTAAAAATGCAAAAAAAGCAACCTATGTCACTTAATTTACAGATAAATATTTTTTTTCCGCGGCGGCATTGATGAAAGATCACAATTGATAATTTCGGAAAAATGATGCGGGGAATAAGTCGGTTTCGAGTGTCACGTGTCAGGTGTCAGATAGAAGATGACAGAAAGCAGAAACCGTCTGCCATTTGTTTTCTGTGCTCTGTCCTCTGTATCTTCCTGACACCTGAACACTGACACCTGACACCATTGACAATGTGTCATTTAAAGAATTCAACTGAACGAAAATATACCACACGACTTTTGCAACACTTTTGTGAAATATGACACTGGATAATGTCAGGCTGGAAATTCAGCTGACAGAAGGAGGGTCGCTCTCACTTTTAACCTTTTCTTTGTACAGGCAATAGAACCGAAACACTAAAATCAGGCTCAGCCATCCGAGTATGGAAAAAAGTGAATCGACCAATGTTCCGAAATATAGATTATAAAGCCCGATCTCATTCAGAACCAGCTGAATTAATAATAAGGAGGCGACCAGTAAAAAGCCGACAACGATAAGAGAATTGGCAATCTGCCAGGTAAGTCCTTTGGTGACCTGAGCACTTTTCTTTAAGGCATCAACGGGTTTTAGATCATCCAGTACAATAAAGAAGCAGTAAAACGACAACCGCACGGCAATGATGATACCGGGGAGAATAAACACCAGAAAGCCCAGGAAGGTAAGGAAAATGTAAATTAGAGAACCGACAACCAGATTGAAGAGATATTTGCGGCTATTGTAAACGCATTTTTTTAGATCGATTCGGGTTCCCCGGATAATCATCGCATACAAAGAAATTTGGGCTCCGGTTGAAAGCGGATAAATGATTAAGGTGGCTACAAGAAGGATAAAACCGACATTGTTGGAAAAATCAGATGCGGTATTACTGAAATAATGGATATTTTGAATCAAAATATAGGGGAACTCAATGGCCAGTGTCAGAATTGAAATCGGCCATAAATTTTTTTTGAAAAATTGAAAAATGTCTTTAAGCAATTCCAGCAAAATAAGCCCACCTTTTGTTTGCATGAATTCCGAGTCTAATTACAGCCTTTGTCGTAACCGGTCAAGATCGCTGATTTTTTCACTGTTTTATTTGACCACCAGCCAGACCCCCAGCAACATCAAGCAAAGGCCCAGCGAACGCGTCATAACCATCGGGCGGACAACGGCGCCGAAAAAACCGAAATGATCAATCAGCGAGGCAATCAGAAACTGTGAAGCAACGGTCAGCGTAAATCCTTTGGCAACACCCAACCGGGGCACCACGTAACCGATTGAACCGACAATGATCAGACCCAATATCCCGGTGCCGAAGGCATACCACGGGACACCCTGCCAGTTTTTTAGATTGCCGCCGCGAAAAGCGATCAAGATCAACGCAATAATTAACCCACCGCCGACATAGGTGACAAATACGCTGGCTATGGTTCCCAGGCCGCGATCCAGCAAACCCATTAACTGGCCCTGCAGGGCGATGGCGATCCCACCCATAATTGCGATACCGATCAGAAAAACAGTGCTCATTTGCCAATTCCTCCATTACGGTTCATAAATTAATTGATGTCTTGATCCGATGCGCGCTGTCTGTTATTTGACGGGTCTGGTTTAATTTTGCAACCACAAATACCGCATTTGGCAAATTAGCGAACATGACCCTGTTGGAACACATACCGGCCATCGTTAAAATGATAATGATCTTTTTTCTAGTGCTGATATGCATCCGGAAAAAGCTTTCTCTGGGCAATGCCTTTATGCTGGGAGCCCTGTTTTTAAGCCTTCTGTTCGGGCTGAAACCCCAGGCAATGTTAACGTCCATTTTCGCCTCCATTACCGACCCCAAAACCCTGTCGATTGCCGTGGTCGTCTCCCTCATTCTGGTGCTCAGCGGCAGCATGGAGCTGGCCGGCCAGATGCAGCGAATGCTGAAAAATTTTCAGGGACTGGTTGCGAGCCCGCGGCTGAATTTGATCACTTTCCCCGCCCTGATCGGCTTGTTACCCATGCCGGGGGGGGCCGTCTTTTCTGCGCCCATGGTCAAGGAACTGGGAATGCGCTCAAAACTATCCGAAGCCCAGCTGAGTTTTGTCAATTACTGGTTTCGCCATATCTGGGAACACTGGTGGCCCCTTTATCCGGGAATTCTGTTGACGACCGTCATAACCGAAATCAGCCTTCTCGCCATCATTGTGATCATGTGCCCGTTTACGGCCGTGGCCGTGTGGTTGGGTTATCGCGCCTTAAAAAGTCCCGGCAGCCTCCCAACAAACGATAACAAAAATCCACGCCTGCCGCTGTGGCCTTTTATCAAAGAACTGGTGCCTATTCTGCTGGTGATATTTCCGGGTCTGGGGATGGGGGTTCTTTTTTCAAAATTGTTCCCAGGGTTTCCAATCTCAAAGGAAATCGGTCTGATCCTGGCCCTCTGCATGGCGATTGCATGGGTATGGTATCAAAACAGAACATCCAAAAAACAGATATGGTCTACGCTGACCAATCCTCAGCTTCTTAAGATGATGTACATGATCGCTGGCATCTTGATCTTTAAGGGTATTTTAACCGACAGCCACGCTGCGGCTGCCATTAGTCAGGAGCTGATACAGATGCACATCCCCCTGGTGCTGATTACCGTGGTGCTGCCGCTTCTGGTTGGAATGTCGGGCGGCATTGTTATCGCCTTTGTGGGCAGTACGCTTCCCATCCTGGTGCCCATGATCCAGTCTCTGGGTGAAGCGCAGTTTCTGCCGGCCTATGTCATGCTGATCCTTGTCAGCGGCTTTACGGGTGTCATGCTTTCGCCGATGCACCTGTGCTTCCTGCTATCCAATGAATACTTCGGTGTCCCCCTGATATCCGTCTATCGGCATCTCTGGAAACCCTGCGCTTCACTGGTCGCCGCCGCTATGGTCTATTTTTGGATTCTGCACGCGTTGTGGGACTGGATCTAGATTTGTGGTTATGGTTATCGGGTCGGCAGATCAATCAATACGATAATGCCGCTGCCGCGCCTGCGGGTATCCGGTCGGTGGGTGATGACCAGGCCCATGATCTGGCTGCCGTCCGGGCTCCAGTCGAAATCGGCCGCCACTGCAAAGGATCTGGCCAGATAGTGCGGGTGCCGGGGTGCATGAAATCGCGTCAGGCGATTTTTATGGCTGCCGTCTAAATTCATTGTCCAAAAATCAGTTTGAAGGTCAAACGGTTTGATACTGAAGCTCAGATCCCTGCTCGACATCCAGACAATTCTTTTGCCGTCCGGGGCATAGTGCGCATGTTCGTCCCAGGTCAGCGGCGCGTGCTGCGTCAAACGCCGGGTGCTTCCGCTGGCCACATTCATTTCGTAGATTTCCAGCGGCCCGTCCGGGTTGCCGGTAAATAAGACATGGCGGTCATCCGGGCTGAAGTTGTGGCTTTCGAAAAAGGCGCTTTTGCCGCCGGGATTGTAATCCCTGATGGCGCCCAGCCGGGGCCCGCTGTTTTCATCGTAGTAAAAATCGGCGATTCGCAGGATCCATTCGCCAAAAGGCCGTCGGTTGTTGCGGATGCGCTCGGCCCAGAACAGCCGGGTGCCGTCGTTTGAAAAGTGCGGATGAAGCACTCCGGCCGCATCCCTTGAAACCGCATCGCGCACCGCATGAATTCTCCAGGCCTGCCTGCCGTCCGCAGTGATAACCCACAGATCGTTAAGCACGCCTGCACCCGGCGTGCATTTGGTATCCGCATAGCGGGGCACATGCCCTTTCTGGGCCTGGATGACAATCAGTTTACCGCCCGGGTGCCAGGCCGGCTGTCCGATGTGCTTGTCCGGCAGGAGGGGATGATTTGAGGTCAGACATTTCTGCCCGCTTCCGTCGGGGTTCATCAGCCACAGATCAAAATACCCGTCTTTGCCGAGCCGGTCAAAAGCGATCTGGTTGGTTTTTTTACTCCAGGCCAGGTGGCCGCCGTCTTCCGTGATGATTCTAAGCCCGGCAATTTTTTCTCCCGGCGGCACCCGTACTGCGGGCGGACGCTCCTCCACCGGGCCCGCACAGGCGGTCAGCAAAATCAAAAGACTAAAGCAAATAACCCGCTGAAGGCATTCATTCATCATTCAGAACCCGATGATTTTTTCCTGCCGGCGTTAAATATCCTGTTTTTATGGACGTCGCCATTCTTCCCGGATCGACGCCTCAGGATAGGACGATTTTAGATCCCACACTATTGAGAACAAATGATGATGGAAACTCCCGGGAAAGCAGCTCCATGGCCTTTCGACCGGTACAGTGCATCGGAACAACTACCGCCGGTGATAGGGTTTTTAATTTATCGATGGTTTTCTCTGATATTTTTTCATAAAAGGCCCCCGAGAGATGAAAACCGCCCAGTACTGCATATACCTTCTCAACACCCGTGAGATTTTTCGCATAAAGAACGGTATTGATGATCCCCGCATGGCTGCAGCCCGAGATAACCACCAATCCCTTCTGCTTTATATTCATGACCAACGCCTGATCATCCTTAATGGGATCCGGTTCCAACCTTCCATCCATTTCAAGCAGGGCATTGGGCATTCCCTTTTCAAACTCCGTTGTGCGTTCGACTTCACCTGTCACAAGAATCGACTCACCAAGAATAGGGGTTGGCGTTCTGCTCTCAAGGATCTTAACATTTCTTTCTTCCAGGTCGCTCCTTACAAGGGTCCTCGGAAATCTTTTTTTCGATCCATCCTTTTGTTCAAAAAATCTGGGGTATTGAAAGGCGTCCGGATGAACCACCAGCGGTATTGGATCGGATATCTTCTCCAGAATGGCATGTAAAGAACCGGTATGGTCCATGTGGGCGTGGCTCAAAACAATCGCCTCCATCTCATCCGGATCTACAGCGAGTTTGTCCATATTGTGCAGAACGCCCATGTTGTTATACCCCGTATCAAATAGGATCGTATGCTTCTCAGTGCCTCGCTGCACCTTGACCAGCAGGCAAAGACCGTGCTCGGCCAGCAGGGTATCCGTGGGGATTTCTTCGCCTACCGCCTTAGGGGGCCTTGTAACCACCGCTGTATCCTCCAGAAGGATGTCCACAAAGTTATCCATCAGCGTCAAAACCTCTACCCGATCGACTTCTTTCAACGGAACAGATAAAGGATCCATATCCACTCCTTTCTTTTATAGTCAAAAGGGCCAACCCTTGAAGGGTGAAGACAGTTGAAGGCACAGACGACGCCGAAAAAAGTTGAAACCTCAAAGATGGCAAATTACCTTCAAGAGCGCGGCTGACCAGCAGGAATTTACAGCTAAACGGAAATATGCTATTTTTTGCATTCTATTACCGTAAATATCAGATTATTACAAAATAAAACCGCATTCATTATTTTTGACCGAGAAGGGTGATTTTCGATAAATGCAATTCCAAACACTGCTGCTGATAGCCCCGCCGATTCTGCTGGCCTTGACGTTCCACGAGTATGCCCATGCCTATATGGCCTACCGGTACGGCGATGATACGGCCAGGCAAAGCGGTCGTTTGACCCTGAATCCGCTGCGGCATCTGGACCCATTGGGTACGATCATGATTTTTATCGTTCATTTCGGGTGGGCCAAACCCGTACCGGTCAATCCCAGCCGGCTGAAAAATCCCAAAAAAGACATGCTCTGGATTAGTGCGGCCGGACCGTTGGCAAACATGGTTCTGGCCCTGGCCAGCGGCCTGTTGATCAGAGTGCTGCTCACTATCGGCGTCACTCCTGACCGACATACCGCCATCGGCTTGCTGTTTTTGATGGTCATCATGAGCCTGCAGATTAATCTGGCCCTGGCCATTTTCAACATCCTTCCCATCGCCCCTCTGGATGGCTCCAAAATTTTATTTGCACTGCTGCCGGTCCGCTATGAAAAACTGATCTACTTTTTGGAGCGTTACGGTCCTTTTATTCTCATCGGATTGATCATTTTCAGTCAGGCTACCGGCGTATCGGTTCTGGGTGGACTCATCTGGCCCTTTGTAGATTTTTTCAGGACCCTTTTCGCTGGAATATAAGCTGAATCGTTAAAACGAAACGCTGTCACGCGAGCTGTCAGCGGTTGAAAGCCAGAAGCGGCTGGCATGACTTGCGTGCCGCGGCGGCATGCTGCAGCGCTGTTTTCGCGAAGATGAAAGCTCGGTAGAGCCAAGACGGCTGTTCCCTGCTTTTCATTCTTGATGCCGCACGAGACCCCTCACATCCTGAACTGAGGAAGAAAGTGCCACGCGACCAGAACTCCGGTCACCTCGACCAGGGCAAACCCGAGACCCATCCAGGGCGATTCGAGGTGGCGGTAGCGGAAAAGACAGAACAGCGAGTTGGCCATAAGAACGAGCCCGGCGACCGGGGCGAGCAGGACCCATGCTAGAAAAAGGATCAAAAAAGTTTTCAAGGAATATCGCTAGAAACTTAATTTTGAATGCCGGGGGAGATGGCCAGGCGGTATTTTTCTTTTTGATAGTGGTAGGATTTTACCAGCGCTTTGACAAATCGAAGGTTTTCTGCCTCGTTTCCGATGAATTGAATGCCGATACTAAACTGGCCGGATTCATTCCTTCTGCAATAAACAACCTTACCTTTAACCTCAATCTGGTTTTTATGCATGTCGAAAAACATTAAGGAGAGCTTTTTTGATTTGACTTCCAGGAAGGCTTCCATCTGAATTCCGGTCTGGCTCACGTCGCGAACAACGGCTACATTTTGATGTATTGTTTCGCTGTCTGAATCCAGACTTAAATAAGAAATCGGATCGAATATTTGAACTCTTGGATATTTTCGCCTCTCTGTATTTCCCATAATTTATTTATCGGCATTGAAGCTAAAATCTTTATTTTATTTAACACATCAAGAAATTTAGCGATTTTGCCGATAATAAATCTATCCTTTTTATGGCTGCACCGAATACTGTTTTACAATCACAAAACCGCTAAATTCTGATAGAACTGCGAAAAGGCGATAAAAATTGAAAGTGCCTGAATTTATTAAAAAATCTTCACTGAACCAGTTCAAAATAGATCGGAATACTGTCGAGCACATCATCGACGGCTCCATTGTGATCAATTCGATTGATTTGATGCTCGACATTTTGAAAAAATATCCGGCCGAACCGCATCTCGTCAGAATATATGCGGACTTGATTTTCAAATATAAAATGCACGAGGCGGCTGCCAAAGCCTATAACCGCGCCGCCATCCTTTTTTTAGACAGCGGCAAGATGCTGCCGGCGACCGTTGCAAAGATTTCTCAATGGCATATAGAGATGCCTTCTGATCAACATGTAAAATCCTTTTTATCGGAGCTCAACAAAAACCATAACCGCGAGCTGCCGATCGGCCATTTCTTTTCCAAATTGTCCATCCAAGAGTTAAAGGCGCTTTGCTCCCTTTTTGAAAATATCCGGCTGCCTGCCGGGCAGGTGGTAAAAGAAATCGGTGATACGGAAGACCATTTGTTTTTTATTGTATCGGGCCGATTAAAAGACTCCATTTACCTGACACTGCAGAACCAAAGAAAGGTATTTAGAAAGCCCACGTTAACGCTGTCCGAAAATGACTACTTTGGAGATATCTACCCGTTTAACAAAGAGCAGCGGTCTCAGTCCTATATTGAAACCCTGGAGCCGGCAGAGTTGGTCAGAATCCCCAAAGAAAAACTGATGCGGATCTGCCGCAAATATCCGAATATCGAACTGGGAATTATAGATTTACTCAGTATCCGATCAATAACCGACAAAGAAATACCGGTTGACGAAATACGAAAGGAAAGCCGCCACAAATTCACATTAGGTCTGGAACTTGAAATTTATCCGGAGAATGACCCCGAGCAGGCCATTTACCTGGAAGGCGAGTCCGAAGACATCTCGATCGGCGGCATGAGTATTAACATTGATCCAACCAATATCCGTGAGCCACAGACGGTTTCCAGTATTGAAAAAACCATCTCAGATTACAGAATAAACGTCAGCGTTGTCACCCCCACGCTGTTGTTGAAAATCTCCGGTAAGATCGCCTGGCACCGTGAGGTTGTCCATAACGGGACGAAAACATTGGCCTTGGGTATGCAGTTTGATGAAATGTCCCCCAAAATCCGCGGCCTGCTGTTCGCCCTGTTCAATAGCCTGGACTGATTTCGCTTGACATTTAACAGGGATTAAGAATATTAGAATGCCAATAGGGTGGCCAGGTAGAACTCAACTTCACACTCAACATTCCGTTCTCATTGTCCTTTCTCACTCCTGTGCGAGATCCTGTTCTGAATCGCTTCTCAACTCCTAATTTTATTTTCCCCAGAAATAGAAACCGCTTTCCCTTAAAATTTAACTGAAACTTTTGGATCAAAATTAAAAAACAAACTCATTCGAGCACCTGATGCCTGAGCCGTTCGGGCGTAAACGGCATGGCGATACAATTCGGCAGCACCATCCAGCGGTGCGCTTTCTAAATCATTGAATTAGATAAACAATATAAGGAGGTGCAAAATGAATGATGAAAAGATTGCAGGGATCATGCGTGATTTAATTCAATCACTTGAAACAAATGATGTCGAAAAGACGCTTTCTTTTTTTGCAGACGACGGTGTCTGGATCAACCCAAACGGCACGTTTAAGGGCAAAGAAGAATTGAGGCGCTATATGACGTCTTCAGCGAAGACAATGCAAGATGTAAAAATTACAGAAACCGGAAATAAAATCATTGTCCAGGGGGACAGGGCTTTCTACGAACATGATATCGCAGCGACAATAGAAGGCAAGCGAGCAGAGGGGCTCGCCATGTGTGCATATGAGTTCACCAACGATAAGATCCGGGAGGTCAGAACCGTTTATGACAGGTTGCTGATCGTAAAACAGGCGGCCAAAGGATGGTTGGCAAAAACCCTGGTGAATTCAATCGTAAAACAGGCAGAAAAAGAATTTCATTAACGCTGCAATTCGTGAGAGCGCAAATAGACAGCCTTAATTGCTTCTCCCGCAGATCGTTTCGGCTTCCGAAAATTTTTAGTTAAAAATTTTTGTTTTGAAACGGAGGTATGTCTTTACAGAATACCTCGCACCTTAAACCCACTATCAAAAGGAGGATGTTATGCCGGCATATGTCACGTTATATAATTACAGAGGGTCTGTTGAGGGGGGCGGACCGGAAAGGTTTAAAAAGGTCAGTGAGATTGTGGCAGAAGAGAAAGGTGAAATTCTGCAGGTCTATGGTCTGCTGGGCCCATACGATATTGTATCGGTTGCCAAATTTCCCGATAATAGAGCAGCGATGAAGACTGCAGCCAGAGTCGGCAACCTGATCAACGCAAAAACATTAACCATGCCTGCGGTAGAACGAGATGATTTCCTTAAGTTAATCAGTGAGGTGTAATTCAATTTCGGGTAACCATGACGTTGCGGTTATCCTGATGATGGCGGATAAAATGGAGAAACCTCTCAAAATGTGCCCGGCCGGCTCCCGGTGGATGCTTTTAATACGCCGGGAGTTAAACTCAATTATTCTGCAAACCAGTCACCTTTAAATTTACCGGGAGGTTATGATGGCGAACCAGGCACTTTTTTGGGTGGGATCGTCCTGCCAGAGGCCGTGAAGAACAGGCAATGAAACTGTGGGGCAAAGCCATGGAGTATTACGGCAAATTGCAGGCTGAGGGTCGAATCGAAAGTTTTGAACCGGTGATCCTGACTGCACACGGCGGTGATTTGAACGGCTTTTTCCTTATCAGAGGCGAAGGTAAAAACCTGGATGAGATCCGGCGCGAAGATGATTATATAAATTTTCTTATTGAGGGGGGCTATTGTCTGGAAAGTTTCGGAGCCGTCACCGGCTTTATCGGCGAAGGATTAGAAACTGTATTTAATAAATGGTCGAAACTGGTGACAGAATGAGATCAGAGACTTAATTGGATTGACGACGGCAGGGTCTATGGCCCTGCCTTTTATGATACAAAAAAAGGGGGCTCTGACGAGCCCCTTAGAGGATTGACGCCGCCGCTCATTATAGTGAACATTCGTCGTAACAATTACGCTCACGGGTTTTGCAGATGGATGCCCCGTCTTCTGTTTCGATGCATTCGACAAATTCTTCTGCGCAGCGGCTCTCGCATCCGTAGTCCACTTTGTGAGATTTTTTGCTATCTTCCATAATGACCTCCGTGTCTCCGGTGCAGAATATGAATGACGCCGGATCCGGCCGCATTATCCCGGCCAGGTGCAATCGGTGCCGCATTTCCGACCTCCCTGTTATATCAATAATCGTAATCACGATGTCTGTCGATCGCAACATGGAAAAAGGCCATAAAACGCAGCCGGCTTTGTTTCTGCCAGGCAAATTACCCGGGTATATTCAAATTTGATATTTTGCTTGTAATCCGGCCCGGAAGCGATTATGGTCTTGTCCAGGGGGACAATTGCAGCAACCGATGATCAGACACCGGCAACTGCAAAAATAGCTGCACCTGAATAGCGAATTGGCTTTTTCGATAACGACTTCTCACCGTACATCATCACACCGAATCATTGACAACCGGCGGTATTGCAAACTATTCGGCGTCACGCTGAATTAAACATCGCTCTTTGTGTCTCTGGTCTATTTTTACCAAACCATTGCTTTCCTTTGCTGAACTGTTCGGCAGGGTAACCCGACATTTTCTCTCGCTCCTCGGAGCCAGGAAAACGAACTGCAGGATGGTGGAAACCCCTTTGCCCCCCTCAGGCATTTCACCACTAAAAGAAAGGAGGTTACCATGGATAAGCCCACCGTTAATTACGAAACCCTGATTCGTATCACCAAGGCGATTTCCATGATCCGGGATCCGGAAGAAATCGTTCTGATCACGGTGGAGGGTGTCACCCATGCCCTGAACGTGAAAGGCTGCACGCTGTTTCTGTTTAGTCCCAGGGGCAAGGAGCTCAAACTTGCCGGCAGTTATGGCCTGAGCAGCGATTATCTGGACAAGGGTCCCGTCAGCGCACTGCGTTCGATTGCAGCAACCCTTCAGGATGGCCAGCCGGTCGCCATATTCGATGTTGCCGATGATCCCCGGATTCAATATCCTGATGCCGCCATAAAAGAG
>JBFFCW010000009.1:0-26600 GCA_041559695.1 Desulfobacterales bacterium | reverse complement strand
GCTGAAGTAACCCGTTGCTGCTGAATTCAAAGGTATGGAGCAGGTTAAGATTAGCTGAGGCGATACACAAATCTTGAAAATTGCAGCTTTCGGCACGAAACCTAAAAAAGCAGAAGGTCGAAAAATTTTTAGATGTGGTTACGAAATCCTTTATTCCGCTGTGTGTGCGTTGCGCTTGTATCGACAGGGATTTGTCTGTGGCGTATAGGTCAACGTTGCAGTTGATGATATGTTGCACGGTGATCGTAAGGGCGAGGCGGAAGACGATTGTGATGCCCAGCGCTGAGCATAACAAAGCAGGCTGCGATGGTCCGTTCGCCCTTCATGAAGCTGCGATGGCGTTCGACGATAAATTATAAAATCAGAAACCCTGACGAAAGGAGAAGAAATGAGTCACTCCGACGAAAGTAAAGACAACAGCGCAAAGGGACTTTCCCGTCGGGATTTCCTGCAGACTGCCGGGATGGCCACGCTGGCGATAGGATCGGGGGCCATGTCGCTGACCCCGGCGACAGCGCAGGCGAAGCAGACTCTCCCTGAAAAAACAAAGCCCGGGGGACCGCTCCAGCCCAAACGATACAATGTCCTGTTCATTCTTACCGACCAGGAGCGTTACCTGCCCGAGCTGTTGGGAAAAGGCCACTGGCCGGGGCGAGATCGCCTGGCAAAGATGGGAACGACCTTTGAAAACCATCAAGTCTGCTCAATGGTCTGCACACCGTCTCGCTCGGTCATTTTCACCGGTCAGCACATCCAGCACACCCGGATGTTCGACAATACGAATTTTCCCTGGTGCGACGACATGTCATTCGACATTCCCACCATCGGCCACATGATGCGCGATGCCGGCTACTACTCGACCTATCAGGGAAAATGGCACCTTAATGAGCGAATTCACGAGCATTTTCCCGAGGGCAAGCCTTTTCAAATGGTTGGTCACGATAAAATGGAAAAATATGGATTCTCCGACTTCACCGGGATTGGCGACATCGTCGGAGATCCTCTGTTCGGATACTATACAGACCAGTTTGTCGCAGCAACCGCCCGGGCCTGGCTGCGGCGCAAGGGGAAAGCTTTGAATGACGAGGACCAGCCCTGGTTCATGACGCTCAGTTTGGTCAATCCTCACGACGTCATGTTCTACGATACCGATAAGCCCGGCCAGGATGTTCAGGGCGCTGATCCCACGATGTTCCCGATCACTCGGGACCCGGGCGACAAAATATACAAAAAGAAGTGGGACGTGCCGCTCTCACCCAGTCGCAAACAGCCCTGGGACAAACCGGGACGCCCCAGGGCCCACTACGATTATCAGAAGTCAATGGCGATGCTGACCGGTTTTATTCCCAACGAAGACGGGCGTTGGCAAAAAATGCAGGATTATTATTTCAACTGTATCTCCGATAACGACCGTTCCGTGGACAACATCCTGACCGAACTCGAAAATTTGGGCATGCTGGAAAACACCATCGTCATGCTTACTGCCGACCATGGCGAACTCTGCGGTGCACATGGGATGTCCGGTAAGGGAGCGACCGCCTACAGGGAACAAAACAATGTGTCCTTCATCGTGTACCACCCGGATCTGCCGGGAGGTAGGAAATGCAAGGCGGTCAACGCCCACAACGATATCGTACCGACTATCCTGGCCGTGACCGGGGCCGACAAAAAACAGAAAAAGAAGGTGGCCGACGGACTGCACGGCCACGATGTGTCGCCTCTGCTAGAAAACCCCGAAAAAGCCGCCTTCGATGCTGTCCGTGGCGGAGCCCTTTACTGTTTCAGCATGTGGGCTTTTATGGATGCCGACTGGCTAAAAAAAGTCGCCAAGACAGCTGCTTCTGGCGAGAAAATGACACTGGGCACCATGCCCAGGCCGGACATCAAAAAACGCTCCAACATCCGAACTGTGTTTGACGGACGATACAAATACAGCCGATACTTTAATTCCCAGGAGCATAACCGTCCAACGACGGTTGCGCAGATTTTTAAAGTCAACGATGTCGAGCTGTTCGACCTTAAAAACGATCCGAATGAAATGAACAATCTCGCCCTGGACAGGAAGAATCAGGATCTCCTGCTCGCCATGAACGACAAGCTCAACCGCCTGATCGACAGCGAAGTGGGCAAAGACGACGGCTCCCATTTGCCCGACATTGACGGCGTGAATTGGGCCTTTAAACGATTCGACCCGTGATGCGGGGATTTGATGGCCCTGGTTATTCACCCGGTGCATTGGAGAGCGCATGCAGTTTCAAGTGATGGCAAAGCCTTCCGGGGCATCGTGCAACCTGAGGTGCACGTATTGCTTTTACACGGAAAAGGAAAACCTGTACGGCGGTCAAGCCCTATTTCGCATGCCTCCTGAAGTGCTTGAAAGCTTCATCCGCCAATACATCGAGTGCCAGGACACACCGGAAGTCCAGTTTGCCTGGCAGGGCGGCGAGCCCGCCCTGCTGGGTATCGACTATTTCAGGTCGGTGGTGTCGCTGCAGGAAAAATATGCCGGGGGCAAAAAGGTTACCAACACCATTCAGACCAACGGCACCCTGCTCACGGATGACTGGTGTCGCTTTTTCAAAAAGCACGGTTTTCTTGTGGGGCTGAGTGTTGATGGCCCGCGAAAACTCCACGACAGATATCGAATTAAGGGAAACGGGCAACCGACCTTTAATAAGGTAATGTCGGGAGCGGCACTGCTCAGGAAGCACAGGGTTTCCTTCAACACCCTCACGGTGCTGAATGACCACAATTCTGTCCGGCCGCTTGAAGTCTACCGGTTCCTCAAGAGGATCGGAGACGGACATATGCAGTTCATCCCGGCAGTGGAACGCCTGCCTGATGACGCAGCCGAGAACCTCGGATTGGGCCTGGCCATTCCGCCGTTCACCGGCGATATGGCCGGAAGCTCCCGGCTAACACCATGGAGCGTATCCCCAGAGCGGCTGACGAACTTTTATATCAGCATATTTGACGAGTGGGTGCACCATGATGTGGGTACGGCGTTTGTGCAATTCTTTGATGTTGCGCTGGGCAACTGGCTTGGGGCGGGTTCCGGACTCTGCCATTTCACACCGCAGTGCGGCATGGCGGGAGCCCTGGAACATAATGGCGACCTGTACTCCTGCGACCATTATGTATATCCCGGCCACAAGCTGGGAAACATCATGGAAACGCCGCTGTCGGAACTCATGGCGTCGGTGAAACAACAAAGGTTCGGAAGTGCCAAACTGGACAGCCTGCCCGAGTGCTGCAGGGTGTGTGAAGTTCGACCGGCTTGCCATGGTGACTGCCCCAAACACCGGTTTGCAGAAAACCCGGACGGCGGGCCGGGATTGAGTTATCTTTGCAAGGCTTACAAAGGGATTTTTAGCCACATGGCCCCATACCTGAGCGTCATGGCTGAGCTGATCCAAACCGGGCGGCCCGCTCCCGGCGTAATGGAAATTTTACGGCAGCAAGGAATGAACAGACGCCCCCCGGCTACAGGCCGAAATGCTCCCTGCCCTTGCGGCAGTGGAATAAAGTATAAACGGTGCTGTGGCGCTTAACCGGAAGGGTTTGGCGTTCGGTTCCGGGTAAATTTTGTGCTGTTCATATGAGCCACTCGGTTTTGGAATGAACACTTTGTTAGGAGGAAGGAGCGATGCGGAATCGTTTTTTTAGATGGGTTCGTCGCCATGGCCGGCCGGGTGCCATTTTGATGGCCGGCCTGATTGTGGCGACGCAAGTCCAGGCCGGCAGCACAACGCTGGAAAATGCTGGGCCCAACAGCACAGACGCAAGCGAGCAGGAAGTCGAGGAGCCGCTATAGTTTGAGAACCCCGGGTCCATTGTCGAGAGGCAGAAACGTGACGCGGAACCGAAGGATTATCTTTTTCAGTTCCCCGGCGTCGACTGGGCGTTGAAACCCTGGTATGAATTAAAGGAAGACCTCGACGAGAACTACGGATTCAATTACGGCATCTCCTATACGACCTTCTACCAAAAGGCGAGCGACACCTTCGGGTCGAAGGACGAAGCCGCCAGCTACGACCTCGACATTACGGCCACATGGACCTTTCTCGGCCGCGGAACGGGTTCGCCGACGATGCTTGGATTTGAGTTCCTCAAGCGCGACACCATGCGCACCGAGCTTTCGCCTCAGACTTTGTTCACGCAGTTCGGATCTCTCTACTCGACTGCCGCTCCCTTCGGGGAGACCGAGTCGTCAATCGGAGAGCTCTGGATACAGCAAAAATTCAGAAATGTCTTTGGGTTTCGCGCGGGCAGGATCTTCCCTATTACGGCGTACGACTTCTTTCCGTTCAAAAACTTCCGGACAGACTTCGTCGACTTCAATCACGTTACCAACGCAGCCATACCGCTGCCCTCCAACGGGCTCGGCGCGTTTGCCGTGTACAGACCGCACACCAAGGTCATGCTCCGCACAGGCGCTCATGACGCCAACGCGGATACGGAAAAATCCGGTTTCAACACCTACGAGAAGGGCGAACTCTTCAAGATTTTCGAGGTCGGCTACGACACGGGCTTGACACCGCGGGAGCCCGGGCGGCCTCCGCATGGTCACGTCCACGTCTCGATCTGGCATCAGAACCAGCGGGCAGACGCCGGGGTTGCCAGCGGTTGGGGAATCGCCGGCTCGGCGGTGCAGCGGTTCGGACGCTTTACGCCTTTCCTGCGCTACGGTTACGCGAACCACAGCGACGACGGTCCGACGCCCGTCAAGCACATGGCGAACGCGGGATTGGTCATAGATGGAATCTTCGGACAGGCCAACGATCGCATCGGTGCCGGCTACACCTGGTCCGATCCGGCAAATCATGAGCTGGACAATCAGAAACAGATCGATGCATACTATCGCGTGCAGGTAACGCCGGAGATTCAAATCGGCCCCACGTTCCAGCTCATCTTCGATCCGGTGCGCAACCCGGAAGAAGATACGGTTTACCTCTGGGGAATTCGGTCTCGAATTGAATTCTAGGATCAATTCGATGGTGCCTCCCCAGAGAAACATAATGAGAAACTGCGGTTGCGATTAGCCAGCGCAAAACCAAAATTCTTTTAACTGCAACTTCCGGCCATGAACCCATCATCATAATCATTTTCACCTTAGATCAGCACACCTAAAAAATTCTGGGTCCGTCCATTTTGGCTTCAGGCAAAGACTACTGCTCTTTAGAAGTTGTGTTAAACACTTTGCCGTCCCGGCGGCACAGGAGCATGGCGGCATGTTTTCCTGATACCAGGGTCGGTATAACCCCGCCGCCCGGCACCACCCATTGGCCGGCCATAAAGAAATTGTCCAGGCCCGGAAGGGTTCGTTTTACGCTGGTGGTAAATATTTTATCGATAATGGCGAAACCTTCAAAAGCACCCTGACGATTCCGGGTAAAGCGCCACCAGGTATGGGGCGTAGCCACGTTTGTCATTTCAACCTGATCCTTGATTCCGGGCCACACATCATTCAGACGATCCAATACCTGCTTGGCTGTCATTTCTTTTTCTGCGTTGTAAGCGTCTTTATCCTCCCTGATATCTTTCCAGGGCTGCCATTCGGATTCGATCATGACCTGCACGAGGGTTCGTCCCGCGGGTGCACAGCTCGGACAATAGTTGAAGATTCGAATGATCCAGCAGTCACCGGCAAGATAACCGGCGCCGGTGTTTGATGCAGGCTTGAGCATCGTAATGGCGGGTTCATCAGAAAAATCGCGGGCCACGCCGTAATTAAGCAGGACGACGGGCTTCCAAAGCGGCCATTGTTCGTGCAGCTTGCTGAGTTCCGCAGTTAGGTATTTGCCGTCCAGCATGTCATAAAGCGTCGAAAATCCGTCAGCAGCCGACACGATGTGATCGGCCCGATATTCTTCGCCGTTTGACAAACGCACACCCACGGCGTGATCGTTTTCAACCAAGATTTTTTGCACCGTGGACCGATAGGCAACCTCACCACCCAAATCCAGGTAGCGTTTTTCCAGGGCCCGTGCAAACCCTCCGGAGCCGTCTTTGCGGACCGCCATGTTGCCGCCTGACAGCGCACCCAGAATAATCATGATAAAGACGACCGGCACTTCAGGCAAAAAGAGGTGCTTAAAGACATGGGCCAGCCAGGGATCATGGAGCGCTTTCGTGGCCTCGCCCAGCGACTGCATATACCACCCTGAATAGTATCGGAGGGTCCCTTTCATTTTGATCATTATTTTGAGTGTGTCCCACCAATTACTCATATCCGGTGGCGTTTGCATGGATGCGGTCATATTTGAATGCCTGAAGGCCTTGGCCCCCTTAAGGACCCTGTTGATAAAGGCGGCATCCTCAGGGGAGATATCCGTCATGGCTGCGGCGAGTTGATCCAGGTCCTGCGTGATATCCAGGGAGCGTCCAGCGGAAGGGTCCAGAAAACGGCCGTAGTTTGTCATCTCAAGGTATTGGTTCTCTTGATAGATGCCCAGTTCACGATAGAGATCATGGTCGGGCCGTCCCGGCCGGTAGCCCATATAAAAGTGAATGCCGCCGTCGATGGTGTAGCCTTGCCGTTTCCACTCAGCCGCCACCCCGCCGGGATGCCGGCCATGTTCGAATATCTGGCATTGATAGCCGTTCATTTGGGCATAGATCCCGGTGGATAAGCCCCCCAGCCCGGCACCGATGATAATAACCGATGGTTTGGACATGGTTTCCTCCATTTCTAACTCTTGTTCAGATACCGTCGGGCGAAATCTTTGCACGCGGTTCTATCGTTTTCGGGTGACAGGGGACGAAAACCGATATTACGATACATCACCATCCCTTCTATCAGCGCCATAATTCCATAGGCCGCTTCATCCGGGTCCACCTCGCGGAATTCACCGGCGGCAAGGCCGTGTTGGATAATCGTTTTCATGCCCTCCAGGTAAGTGTTGTAGACCTTTCGATAAACCGCTTGAAAATCCCTGTCCAGGATGGTCTTTGTGAGAAAATGGACAAACACCTTCCCCAGCTGATCAATGGAATAAGTGGGGTCGGGTTTACCTTCTGGCTGAGCTTTCGCTTCAATCTTGGGATCGTGCTTCCAGAGCGGCAGCGCCACATCGCCATCGGGAAAGCAGACATCAATAACAATCCCCATCATTTCCATGGCCCCCATATCCGGTTGAATTAAATCAACGATTTGTTGATTGTAGGATTCCAGGAAGGCGTTAAAAGACTGCAATAACAGATCGCGCTTGCCGGCAAAGTAATAGTTGACCACACCCTTGGACACGCCGGCCCTTTTGGCGACAGCATCCATGGTCAGGGCTTCGAGACCCTTTTCGGCAACAGATTCAATAACAGCCCTGATAACCTGGGTCCGCCGGATAGGCTCCATTCCAACTTTAGGCATTGAATGCCTCCTTTTATTATACTGACCAGTCGGAATAAAATATAGTCGCCATTATCGTTTTTGTCAAGGTCTATCCGGAAAAAGAGACTTTGGCGGTGCCCGTTGCCCTGAGATTCTTTGAATTCAGATAATATTTTTAGGAATGTTTATTTTAAAAATGATTTTGGGAGGTTGGAAAGGCGAAGGTTGCTTCAGATATTTTATCGGTATTTTAATCTGCCGAACGGATACTATAGGGTTCCGCGAACTTTTTTACGCTTAAGAATATGGGTTATGACCTGATCTTAACTCCCTTATTTCCAATGCTTTTCCTCGGCAATGTATTCCCGTCCGTGGAGTTTTCCGTCTTTAGCAAAGGCATTGACGACATTGTCCGTGATGATAGAAACATTGTTGTCGAAGTTGCGATAGGGTAGCGCATGGCCCCATGCGATCGATCCCGTGCAGAACACCGCCCCGTCATTGCGGGTGCTGAAGCAGGTCATATCGGCTCGAATTTGGTAATCCTCGGTACCTCTTAATCCCTTGTAATTGTACAGGATTTCCTCCTGAACATGCATCGGCAATCGGAAAACATCTCCGACGAAGCCAGTATTCTGGTATGCGGCGGTGTACCGAGCATCAATTCGTAACGATCTGTCTCGGTGCCAGCCGCTCCTCCCAGCGCAAGTCCAACGTCACCAATCGGTTCATCTTCAGCGATCCCTTCAAAGATCCAGGCCATCGACTTATGAAAACTGTCCGGCATCCGCCGGTAAGGCATGGACTTATCCACTCCCTCCGAGGTAAAGCCGACACCGGTGATTTTTTGTGGGGGCCGGCCTCTGTTCTTCCACAGTCCGCCGCGCTCACCCGAGGCTGCATGATAGTGCTCCCCGGGCCTTGCCTGCCATGCGCGCGATCCGGACTCGAGTTTGCGAACTTCCATACACCATAACTCTTTTTCATTGAATGAGGTCACCCAGCAGTAACCATTGCCGCCCAGGTCCATCAACCGCCCCCCACGGTTCAGGTAATCTTCGGTGGCGTCCATCATTTTTTCTGGATAATATTGCGGTTTAAATAATCTATGTTCGATACATTTATTAGATTAGATTAAGCTGCGCAACCCATATAAACTGCCCATTGCTTATAACGGCTATCCTTCCAGACTGGTATAAAAGTTCATCTTCCGCTTGCTAATCCCACCTTTTTCAATTGGCTACAAAGATTCAATGAGGGCGCGAAGCCTAAAAAATATGATAATTTAAAAAATTGTGTATTTGCCCTGGCAAATGTACAAATTCCTCAACTGACCGAGCTTCCTGCAGCATTTTCATTCTTTGACACCGTCTATAACCCTGTGATATCGAGTCCGTATTCGGAACCTGTCCCAAGTGTGAGGAATTCAATCTTCTCCAAAAGCTGTAAAATTTTTTAAAGTGTGTTCTATCCAAAGGGAATTGAGATGAAATATAGAAAGTTTGGAAACTCAGGCTGGGAGGCGTCTGTTTTGGGTTTTGGCGCCATGAGGTTACCCATTATTGGAAAAGATCCGGCCCATGTCGATGAACCAAAAGCTATTGAAATGATCCGTTATGCCATTGATCACGGCGTTAATTATCTTGATACGGCCTATCCCTACCATGAAAAACATGGTGAAATTGTTGTGGGCAAGGCGCTTCTAAATGGCTATCGTGAAAAGGTAAAGTTGGCCACTAAACTTCCCTCCTGGCTTGTTGAAACTCCGGATGACTTTGACGGCTTTCTTAATGAACAGCTTGAAAAACTGCAGACTGACCATATCGACTTTTACCTTTTGCACGCCCTGAATGCCACTTACTGGAAAAGACTTCGGGATTGGGAAGTTCTAAAATGGGCAGAGGGTGCCATCGCCGATGGAAGGATTCAGCATCTTGGTTTTTCGTTTCACGATGATTTTGAAGTATTCAAAGACATCGTGGATGCATACGAAAAATGGACTTTTTGCCAGATTCAATACAACTTCATGGACATCGAATATCAGGCTGGCACAAAAGGTCTTCAATATGCTGCGAAAAAGGGGCTTGCGGTGGTGATCATGGAACCCTTACGTGGCGGTCAGTTAACGTCTAAAATACCGACATCTGTTGCTGAGTTATGGGAAAGTGCTATTGCATGCCGCTCTCCGGCGGATTGGGCTTTGCAATGGATTTGGAATCACGCTGAAGTTTCTGTTTTACTGAGCGGTATGTCCGCCATGGAGCAGGTGATTGAGAATCTTGATAGTGCTGATCGCTCAGGTGCCGCCACATTATCTAAAGAAGGGCTTATTCTTATCGATAAAGTGAGGGAAGAATACCGCAGGATAGCTCCAATCGCTTGCACAAATTGCAAATATTGCATGCCATGTCCAAATGGGGTCGAAATTCCGGCCATACTGGAATATTATAATGATGCGATTATATACGACAACCCCGGGGCTTCACGATTTCTTTATCGTAACCTCTCTGAAGACAAACGTGCTAACCAATGCGTCGAGTGTTTTGAATGCGAAGAAAAATGTCCTCAGGGAATTCCAATATCCGAACATCTCAAAGAGGCGCATGCCTGGCTGAATAAGTCAAAATAGACGCTTAAGACCGAAGTTTTAAGAGAGTTTGAGTAAATTCATCAACGGGATTTGCATTAAATTAGCGAAACGCATGAGGTTGCAATTAATGGAATGATGGGCGAACTCGTGCTATCTGAATGGTTAATTCCTGCGCGGGGTAATCAGCCGCGTGCAGATTTGCTGTCCCTGCGGCCACCTTTGATTTGAGCCCGAAGAACTGGCGACTGACCAGAATCTTATCTTTCAGTTTACCCAAAACAAGTTTGCTGCTTTTATTTAATGGGAGTAGCTAGCGGAGGGGGAAAAATGCAAAAGCCCGTATACCAAAACCTGTTCAAGCCTTTGAATCTGAACGGTCTTAGATTGAAAAACCGTATCACGATGGCACCTTTATATCTGGGATACGCTTCAGAAGGGGGCCTGATGTCCAGGCTGCTGCTGCACCACTATAATGAGATGGCCAAAAGCGGGGCTGCAATGGTTATGGTTGAGAATGCCAGTATAACGGCCGGCGGCAGCGGTTCCCCTCGAACCATTAGGTGTGACCACAATCGGTATTTAAAAGGCTTAGAAACACTTGCAGATACGATCCATAAGGCAAAGAGCCTCGCCGGTCTTCAGATTAACCATGCAGGAAGATTTGCACATGTATCTGAACCGGTTGCACCATCAGCCGTTCCCGCATTTGGAAAGAACCCTCACGCACTAACCAAAAGAGAGATAACCACCATCCAGAAACAGTTTGCAAAGGCTGCCTTGCGCGTCAAAAAAGCCGGGTTCGATCTGGTGGAACTTCACGGGGGCACCGGTTATCTGCTTGCCCAGTTTGTATCTCCCAGAACCAATAGGCGCAGCGATGCTTATGGTGGGACAATTGAAAATCGAATTAAATTTCCGTTAGAAGTTTTAAAACGGGTAAAAGATACTGTGGGAGATTTCCCGGTCGGGTACCGTTTTTTAGTTAATGAGTGGCTTTTAGACGGTCTTAAACAGAGCGAGTCCATCTTTTTGGCTAAAAGCTTAGCGCAAGAAGGTATTGCCTACATCTCTGCCATGGGTGGAACATATGAATCGTTTTTCCTGCCGGAAATTGTGAAAAAAGCCAAAAGGGTCGGTTACATGGTATCTTTAGCCGCCGCTGTTAAGAAAAACGTGGGCATTCCGGTCATTGCAGCGGGGCGGATATCAACGCCGTTGAAGGCCGAATCCATTTTGAGAGAAAAAAAAGCGGATCTAATCGGATTAGCCCGTATGCTTTGGGTCGATCCTGACTGGCCGAAGAAAGCCAGAAAAGGTAAGGATCGATCAATCATAAAGTGCAGCCCCAAATGCGATGCCTGTTTTCAACTCGTTATGAAGGGCAAACCGGCCTATTGTCCAAGATGGGGTAAGCGAAGGCGGACGATATATCAAGGTCTATTTGAGTAAAGGCAGATTCATTTCTGAAAAATTCTCATTAAATTTGATATTCGTTGGTTTCTCAATATTTCAAAGGTTCAAGGCCGCTGCCGGTCTATGCGATACGGCATCAATCTTTTTTAATACAACTGAGAGAATCTGATGGAGCAGAGTCCCGTATTTTAATTAACTCGCACTGCGTAATCTGAAATTGAGAAATGGAGATGGGCTATGAAAACGAAACAAATACGGATTCTTTTCATTGTCTCTATCACGCTATCGTTGCTGTGGGGCTGTGGCGAGACATCAAAGAAGGTGACGTCTCCTGATATCCAAGTCAGTCCGGTGGAGGCTAAGGATGCTTTATTTGATGCTTCCAAAAAGTATAAGACAAAGACCGGTAAAACAATCATCATATCGGTAACCCACCCGGTCGGTCAGAGTCTTAGTACTATCGAAATTACCACCCAGGACTTTGAACACAATTATCCGGAAAGATATGAAGACATGGATTCGATTTCAGATGTATTTTTAGCTGATCTTGACGGTAACGGTTTTGATGAAATCTACATCATCACGACTTCAGCTGGTTCTGGTAGTTACGGCACCGTATTGGGATTTGCTTCAAATAAAGACAAGAGCCTGTCAATGATTAATTTTCCTGAAATACAAGAAGCAGACGAAAATTTCGAGGGATATATGGGGCACGATACCTTCAAGATAGAAAATCAAAAGCTTGTAAGAATTTTCCCCCTATATAAACAAGGTGATACCAATCAAAATCCAACCGGCGGGACACGAAAACTGGTTTATGGCTTGTATCCGGGGGAAGCGATGTGGCAATTAAAGGTAGAGAAATCAGAAACCCTGAATCGCCCACAAGAGGGCGGTTGAATAAAAACATGCCAATCAATATCTTGAGGCTTTGGGGAGTAGTGTAAAATCTGTGATATTCGTTTTATGAGACCAAAACCGTGCCGTATTTAACCTTCCATATTTACATCTAATCAGCAGGTAATGCCGTTCCAGCCAAACATGGAAGGCGACATATCGATCAACCATGGCATTGACGATCCGGTGCTGCGCCCAGTTCCGTTTGCACAAACTTTGTTACGGTTTTTACGAACGCCGCGGCCTGCGCCTTAACCAACCACTTTCAGCTTCGGCTGAATGGGCCGGGGGGCGTAGCCGCTGTCGGCAGTGATGCAAGCCACCCCTTCAGCGGTTATCAGATCCTGCAATTCTTCCATATGGGCGTCATCCGGGGGATTGACATGATCCAGTTTGTAATCCAGCCCCAGCGCAGCATATTTGGAGAGGCCTAAGCGGTGATAGGGCAGCATTTCAATGCCTAACGCATTGGGAAGGTGGTCACGAACATATCTGGCGGTGGCCCTGATGTTCTTTTGGCTGTCATTGATCGACGGTATGACCGGTATTCTGATCACCATGGGGATATCAAGCGCTGCAATTTTTTTGGCATTTTCAAGGATTCTCTTATTGCCAACGCCCGTAATCGCTTTATGGGTTTCGTCATCCATGTGTTTGATATCAAACAAGACAAAATCAGCCAGTTTGACGGTATCTTCGACAGATTCCCAGCTAAAAAATCCGCAGGTTTCGATGGCCGCGTGAATCCCCAATTCCTGGCAGCCTTCGATTGCCGCTTTCAAAAAATCCGGCTGGGTTAAGGGCTCGCCGCCACTGAAGGTGACGCCCCCGGAAGACTTTCGATAAAACACCATATCTTTTTTGATGACCTGCACCAGCTGGGTCGCTGACATTTCTTCCCCCAGCCAGGCGCGCGCACCCGCATGACAGACCTTAATGCATTTGCCGCACTGGAGACACAGATGGCCTGAAAATGCGCCGTCTTTGGCAGGAATAGCCACATCTTCAGGGCACTCCCGGGCGCAGGCGCGGCATTCGACACATCTGGAGGGGAAGATTCCGATTTGCGGTAGACGACCCTGTGATTCGGGGTTTGCGCACCAGGGGCAATGCAGCGGGCAGCCTTTTAAAAAGACCACTGTTCGGGTACCGGGTCCGTCTGACACCGACCAGCGCTGGATTTCTATGACGATATTTTTCACTTCAGACAATTAACCAGAACCTATCTTAATCAGCCTCAGTGCGGATTAACACCAAATGAGCTAAAATTAAAAATGATCTAAAATGCCTAAAATTGAGGAATTCTGTCATTTTTATATATTTTACCGCAGAGACGCAGAACCCGCAGAGGTTTTTTATTAAGGAAATTTTCTCTCTGCGTCCTCAGCGTCTCTGCGGTGAGCTATAGTTTTCGTCACGTCCAACTTTGGTCATTTTAGCTCGTTTTAGGCACTTTAGGCATTTCTAATTTACTGGCATCTCTGGAACTTATTTCTCTGTCGTCCAAGATGAACTGCTAATTGTGAGATCGCTTCTAATAACAAATAACGATTAACAGATAACGCCCAACCAATTGGGGTTATAAAGATTCATGCGTCGTCCGGCGAATAATCTCGTTTTGTACTTCTTTGGAAAGATCATTGAAAATCGCACAATAGCCGGCGACACGAACCACCAGGTCACGATAGTTGTCCGGATGTTCCTGGGCATCCCGCAGGGTTTCCGGGCTGATGACATTGAACTGGCAGTGATACCCGCCGAGTTCAAAATAGGATCGAATCAGATTGGCCATGCCGGCCAGGCCACGATTGCCTTCGATGGCAGACGGCAGCAGCTTGAGGTTCAGCAAGGTTCCACCGGGATGCAATTCATGGTTGACCTTGGCTTCAGAGCGCATGGCCGCAGTGGGTCCGCTGGTATCGGTTCCCGGGTGCGGCGAGCAGCCTTCGGCCAGCGGATGGGTTGCCTTGCGTCCACAGGGCAGCGCACCCACCACTGAACCGGTGGGAATATTATAGGTCAGCCCCATAATCGCACTATGAAAAGGGTTGCCCAGGGTATCTTTGTACCGCCGAAGTCCTGTATCATTGTAGTCCGTCATTTCCACCTGAAGGCGATCGACATAATCATCATCATTGCCGAACTTGGGGGAATTCTTGAGCAACTGCTGAATTTCTTCATGGCCGACAAAATCGTCATCCAGGGCCTTGATCAGCTGGTCCATGCTGATATTTTTTTCCTCAAATACATTCTTTTTAATGGCCGCCAGGCCGTTGGCGCAGTCTGCGGCGCCCACGACAATCCAGCCGGGGCCGACATTATAGCGCGCACCGCCGTTAACCAGGTCTCTTCCGCTTTCCATGCAGCCTTCGACCAGCAGAGAAAGGTAGGGGCGGTGGACCATTTTGCGGTGCAGTTTGTGCTCGATCACGGTCGAAACCGCACAGTGTTTCATGATGTGGTCGACTTGCTCAAAAAAGGTTTCTTTAAGCTCTTCGAAAGACGTAAACTCACGCGGATCTTTGGTGGGCAAACCCATTTGTTTGCCGGTCAGGCGGCTGCGGCCCTGGTTGAGTGCCCATTCCAGGGCGGCCGCCATGTTGTAGCCACCCGCATCCGTCCACTCATAGACCTTGCGGTGATGGGGCACGACGCAGCCGAGCAGCGTCCACTCCCGGGCGTCATCCGGCCGCAATCCGGCATACATCATCATCTGGGTCCCCACCAGATCATTGTGAAACGCCGGGAAGCCGATGCCCTTGCGGGACAGGCGGCAGCAGGCCAGCAAAAATTCTTGCGGCGTATCCGGGTGAATGATAACACTCAGGGAAGGTTGCGGCAGGGCGACCTGGGATGTCGCTTCGACGGCCATGAAGCTGACATCATTGACGGCATCGCTGCCATCAATGTTTCGACCGCCGACACTCAGATTGGTAAAACCGCTGTAGCCGGCATAGTATCGACTGCCATTTTGCGGCAACAGCCAGATGAGTTCAGCAATTTTTACCCAGAGGCAGTTAATAATTTCCTGGGCGAACTCTTTGTTGATCGTGTCTGTTTTAAGATCAGCCTGAAAAAACGGATTCATATACATATCAAAGCGCCCGATATTAAAGGCCGGGCAGTTTTCCGAAAGGAAGCAACCCAGCATCACAAACCAGAGCATTTGCCCGGCTTCCCAGAAATTACGCGGCGAATATTCCGGTACGCGGCGGCAGTTTGCCGCAATGGTTTGCAGTTCCTTTTTGCGCGCGGGATCTTTTTCTTTTTTGGCCATGGCAGCGGCATGCTGCGCATAGCGTTTACCTAAGGTAATAATTCCTTCACAGGCCTCGATGGCCGCTGTGTAGTAATCGATTTTATCAAGGTCTTCGTCATTGGTATATTTTAAGGATTTCAGTTTTTCTTTGGCCTCATCACAGATGGCCCGAAATCCTTTCGGAAAAATGATATCCTGAAAATCGGGCGTAATTTCACCCACGTGACTGCGCCATTTCATTTCGGTATCAAGAATATCGGTATCCACACCAATTTTGAGGGTGTCCGCAGGGAACCTTGCCAGGGCATTTTCTTCAAGGGATTTTCCCTGCCAGTAAGGAATAATTTCTTCAACAAACAGGCGTTCTTGTTCCGGGTCTATATAGTAGGGATCGCGCGGTCTTGTTTGAACGGAGTCCAACTCTTTGGCAAGCCACTTCCAGGAAATTTCGGGGACCAGAGCGCCCATCCGGCGTCCAGAGCCGTGGGTTCCCACGATTAATTCGTCGTCGTATATATTGAGGGATATGGTTTCACATGCCAGGCGAAAGGCTTTGGCCAGGCGCAACGGTGTGGCTTGGCCTTCGGTTTCTTTGTAAGATCGGGTAAACGCCAGGGCCCGCTCCATACATATCGCCGGCTTTGAATCCAAATAGGCGTTTTTTAAACGCCGGGTTCTGGTTTCCGCCTTAAAGTCACGAGCCGATTCACTCGTATCATATGTCAAATCAATGGCTTCCTGTGCTGGCATGGCCAACCTCCTTTGTATGGAAATATTAGGCTTTTATACTTGTATACAAGAGTACAGGCTGGCCTGTCAAGCCATTTTTATACCAATTTCCGGGCGTCATGTCCCCCAAATATGTTACAAAGGTCGTGTCGATTATTTAAGTCCAATTGAGTTCTTTAAACAACACTATAACTATGGTGTCAGAGGTCAAGGAATGTAAGGGCGGGGATAAACCCCGCCCCTACACAATTCCAGAAGCAAGGCGCCAGCAGCAAAAACGCTGAAATCCGTCACCCGACGACCGCGATATTCTTTTGATTCATATCTGAATCAATCACACGGTCCTTTTAGCTTCATTTTGAAGATAACCAGCTGAAATTGCGAAACTTAATTTTTATCTGAGTTTTGGCTCAAATTTTGCTCTGATCTTACAATTAGAAGGCGAATCGGAAAAACCTTAAATTCAGAGGAGGATTTTTATGATTTACAAAGCAAACAAGGGGCAAACCAGTTACGGAGAAGCCATTGGCATCATTCTGATGGAAAGCTTCATGCCGTTTCCGCCCGGCTGCCCCGGAAACGCCACATCCTTTTCTTTTCCGGTCAGATATGCAAACGTCAAAGGCGCCAATATGGAAAAATTAGTCTACGAGGGCGACCCGGAGTTGTTACAGCCCTTTATCGATGCCGGTTGGGACCTGGTTAATGAAGGGGTCAAGGCGGTTACCGGAAATTGCGGATTTATGGTGCTTTACCATGAGGTGATGGCCAAAGAATTTCCGGTCCCGGTTTTTATGTCCAGTCTGTTGCAGCTGCCGTTTATCTCCCGCATGCTGAAGCCCGGTGAAAAGATTGGCATTATTACGGCCAGCAGCAAAACCTTGACAGAAAAACATTTGCAGATTGCCACCAATGGCACTAATATCCCACTGGCCATCGCCGGTATGGAGGATCAAAAGCATTTTTATGACGCGATTCACGCCGAAGTCGGAGAGCTCGATTTTGAGGGGGTTGAAGCGGAGGTCGTCGGGGTGACTCAGGATCTGATTGCGAGGGAAGAGAACATCAAGGCCATTTTGTTTGAATGCACCGATCTTCCACCTTATGCGGCTGCCACTCAGGAAGCGGTGGGCTTACCCGTGTTTGATTTTTCGACCATGATCAATTATGTGTATTCAGGCCTCGTGCGCAGACGATTCGAGGGGTTTTGTTAAAGCCAAAATCGGACAGGGCATCTCAATAAACGCAATACCCTGTTTTCATGGTCTAAGATGTGAATATAAGCGAACCTTAAGGAGGAGGTTATCCATGTCTGAAAAAGTTTATCAAAAAAAGGCGTTTATCGGGGGTAAATGGGTCGAATCGGAAAGTGGTGAACGATTCGAAGTTAACTATCCGGGCGATGGCAGCGTCATCGGTACGGTACCGGCCTGCACCCGTAAAGATGCCCAAAAAGCGATAGATGCCGCCACCGAGGGGCAGAAAGCCCTGGCAAAACTTTCTCTGGTCAAACGCATCGAACTGCTGCACAAGGCGATGGAACTCGCTAAAAAGAGAGATGAAGAATCATCCCGTCTGACCTGTCTGGAATCCGGCAAGCCCATCCAGCAAGCCATATGGGAGGGAAGCACCATCGATGGCTATAGCTGGGGTAATTTTCCTATTGCGGCTGCCAATATAAAATCGCACCGCGGTATGACCCTGCCCAATGTTACGGAAGATTCCAATAACAAACGCTTAATCCATATTTACGAACCGGTGGGGGTGGTGGTGAACATCTCGACGTTCAGCTATCCCTCCGAAATGCCCAATTGTACGATTCCCTACGCCCTGGCACTGGGCAATGCCGTTATCGTAAAACCATCATCCGGATCACCTTTCAGCAGCATTCTGATCGCAGAGGTTTTGGAAGAGGCCGGCTTTCCGCCCGGAAGCATTAATGTATTGACCGGTGCCGGTGAAGAGGTCGGAACGGAACTGGCCGCCAACCCGGGCACCCAGGCAATCGGCTTATTTGGCCAGGAGCAAACCGGCGAAAAAGTTGCCCGGAATGCGGCCATGAAAAAACTGTTGTTTGCCATCGTGTCCAATAGTCCGCTGATCGTCATGGATGATGCCAACATCGAAGCAGCCGTGGCAGCCGCAATGGGCGGGTGCTATGCCCATAATGGGCAGTCGCCGATATCCACCCGCAGAATATTGGTACACAAAGATGTCCATCAGGATTTTGTAAGCCGTTTTGTGGAGAGGACCCAGGCCCTTAAATTATTGGACCCGTTGGATGAAAAGTCAGACGTCGGGCCGGTCCACAACAGCAAAGTGCTTAAAGTGGCACTAACCCATCTGGAAGATGCCCGTAAAAAAGGCGGCAAATTTTTAACCGGCGGCAATAACCCCAAAGGGCTTTATCTCGAGCCCACCATCATCGATGAGGCCACCGGCGACATGCTGGTCACACAGGAAGCAACGCCGGGACCGATCGCCCCGATCATGACATTTGAAAACATCGATGAAGCGGTCGAGCTGGCCAATTCCACGCGCTTTGGATTTCAGATCGGCGCATTCACCAGCGGTCTGGCCAATGCCTATTATTTAGCTGAAAACATTCAAGCCGGAAGTGTTTTTATTAACGAAGCCACAAATTGCTGGGATTATATGGCGCCCTTCGGCGGTGTCAAGAAAAGCGGAATCGGCAGAATGCTGTCAGACTGGATATTCAATGAATTGAGCCAAATCAAAATGATTTTATTTGATCTCGGTAAAGTAAAAAAATAATGCAAATAATTCGTGGCTGGAAGCCACTCCAACATTTTTTACCCATCATATTGCTCTCATTCTTCTAATTACCGAAAACACATGTGGGAGCGGCATCTTGCCGCGATATGTGAGCGTTTTGAGACAAAAGGAGGCATCCATGGGTTATATGCGAGGTAGTAACATTTTAAGGATAGATCTGGGTTCCGGCAAGATTGTGAAAGAGCCGACCGCCAATTATGAAAAACTGTGGATCGGCGGACGGGGCCTGAACTCCAGAATTCTGTATACGGAAACCGATCCGGCAGTTAAACCGCTGGATCCGGCAAATATCCTGATGTTTAGTCTCGGTCCGTTTACCGGAACCATGGTGCCCGGCTCCGGCCGCGTCGAAGTGTCCGCAAAGTCGCCGGTCAGCGGCATTCAAGGCATGAGCAATATGGGCGGCTACTGGGGACCGGAGCTAAAATATGCAGGCTATGACAGCATCATTCTAAAAGGCAAAGCCGCCAACCCGGTCTACATTGCCATCCAAAATGATGAGGTTGAGATAAAGGACGCCGCGCATCTCTGGGGACTGGATACCTACCGGACCCAGGATGCCATCCGCAAGGAACTCGGAGATCCCGAGATCGAAGTGGTTTGTATCGGGCCGGCCGGCGAAAATATAACCGGATATGCCACCATCCAGACCCGCATGGGCAATGCCGCCGGACGAACCGGTATGGGTACCGTCATGGGATCTAAAAACCTCAAAGCCATTGCCGTGCGGGGCACCAAAGGCGTGGCCATCGCGGAGCCTGAAAAATTTTTTGAATTGTGCCTGGAGGCCTTGCGGGTCCAAAAGCCCCTGCTGCCAATGACCAAAACCATCGATGTGGCCGGCAATGATCCCCCATCGTGGGCGAGAACACTGGGAAACTTTGAAGCCAGCGAATGGGAAAAGCAAAAAGAATTAAAAGACGGGCACAAACCCTTTTGGGAAAACCACAAAAACCGCCAGGGAGAAGGCATCACCGGATGCTTCAACTGCCAGGCCCGCTGCATGGATTACTACGAGCTTCCCGAATGGGGCCCCCTGGTCGCCAGCTGCAACCTGTATGCCTCGACCACGTGGGTATTAAAGGATCCGGACCTGAAATCCTGGTATGCGTTTGTTTCAAAATGCCAGCGACAGGGGATTGATGCCACGTCCGCATCACGCATGATTGCCTGGGCCATAGAACTTTATGAACAGGGCAAGATATCCCAAAACGATACCGACGGAATTGAGCTCAATTGGGCAAACAAAACAGCCATTGGTCGGATGCTCGACAAGATCATAAAGAAAGAAGGTTTCGGCGAGGTGCTGGGCAGTAATCCGGCCGAGGCGGCCCGGAAAATTGGCGATGACATTGAAGAAACCACACAGATAAAGGGTGTTCCCCTGGGGGACACCAACATCATTAATTTTCGAGCGCGGACCATCGGCGCGGCAGTCAATCCAAGAGGCGGCGATGAATTTCGCGCCCGGGTCAGTTCCTTCGACAATCTGGGCAGCGGAAAGGATGCCGGTATGACCGGAATGGCCAGCCCGGACAGCTGGGAGGCCAAAACCGCCATGTCCATCATCGATGCGGCTCTGGCAAAAAAGGAAAAAGCCGGGGAAAAGCCGGTGATCAATCAATTCGATTACGAGGCCCGCGGAGCGCTGGCCGCGCTGTCGCAGAAAATTTCAACGGTCAGCGATACGTTGGGACAATGCAAATGGAATACCATTTTTGCGAATGTAGGCATCGGCATCGAGTTTCAGGCCAAGGCGCTTTCGGCGGGAGAAGGCCGACAAACCAGCATCGAAGAGCTCATTGAAGCAGCAGCGCGCATTGCAAGCCAGGAAAGAGCTTACATCGTGAGAGAGGGAATGACGCGAGAGCAAGACACCCTGCCCAAGAAATTGTTGAATTATTCGATGGAAGGAACCTACCCGGACGACAAGGTCACCCTGGAAGTCCTGGAAAAAATGAAAGACGAATATTATCAGGCCCTGGGCTGGAATGTTGAAACCGGTGTCCCAACGCTCGATACCCTGCGCGCGCTCAATCTGGAGGATGTGGCATCTGATTTGATCAAACAGGGTAAACTCAACGATGAAATAAAGTAGACATGGAGGCTGGCAAATGAGCAAGGTTATCGTAATTTATCCGGAGAAATGCAGCGGCTGCCAGATGTGTGAGGTCAGCTGCTCTCTCAGAAATATGAAGGAATGCAATCCGGAACGATCGCGTATCCGCGCGATCAAATCCGAAGAAAACGGTCAGATGCAGTTTATCCCGTCCACCTGTATGCAGTGTGAAACGGCGATGTGCGAATTGGTCTGCCCGGTGAATGCCATCAGCAGAGATCCCCAAACGGGCGCCAGAATCATCAGCGAAAAAAAATGCATCGGCTGCAGCTCCTGCAGCTACGCCTGCCCTTTTGGCGCCTGTTTCGTCGATCGCGGCCTGGGCAAGTCCATTGTTTGCAACCAGTGCGATGGCGATCCCATCTGTGTTAAGGTGTGCCCGTCCGGCGCGCTCGAATATGTGAGTGCCGACCAGGTGAACATCAGCCTCAAGCGAGCGGCTGCCCAGCGAATTCTGAATGCCCAGGAGATCATTCAAGAGTCGCCCGGGCCATTAAGCGCCAAACCGGATCAAGATCTGTGCTAGCATTGTGTCCTGCATGTAATTTACAAAACATGGTTTGTTTTAGGTTTCAAGTCTCAGTTTTCGGGTGTCGGGTGTCGGGTGTCTGGATTACGAACCTGATGATGGATATTATCAGCTTCCGCATTATATCATCTTTTTTCTGACACCCGAAACCTGACACCTGAAACCTGTTGGTTCCTGAAACCTGAAACCCAAGAAATTGTATTGAACGCCATCGAAATCTGTAAAAAAGGAGGTGGATATGGTCTGGCAGGGCGACACTTATGAAGAAATATGCCGTAATTTCAAATGGGAGTTTCCGGAATATTTCAATATCGGTGTGGATATCTGCGATAAATGGGCCGACGACAAATACCGTTTAGCGCTGATATACCTCGATGAGGATGAACGCGAACACAAAATCACCTACTGGGAATTAAAAAACGCCTCAAACCGACTGGCAAATGCGTTACGGGAACACGGTGTCGAACGTGAGGACCGCATCGGGATATTGATGGCGCCTGCCCCGGAGACCTTAATTTCTCATATCGCCGTTTACAAATTGGGCGCCATCCTGGTGCCCATGATCCAGCTTTTCGGGCATCTGGCGATCGAGTATCGCCTTAAAAACAGCGGGGCCAAAGTCGTTATTACCGATAAAAAAAATCTGGCGAAAGTTTTAGAAATTAAAGCTCGCCTTCCGGACCTGAAACTCATCATCGCGGTGAATGCGCAGGGACAGAAAGATGTTTTAGACTTCGAAGAAACAATGGCCCGGGGCAGCCGGTATTTCTCGCCGGTTAAAACAAAACCGGATGACCCGGCCTTAATTATTTATACTTCAGGGACCACCGGACCTCCTAAAGGCGCGCTGCACGGTCATCGCTTGATGATTGCAGAAGCTACCAATACGGGGTTCTCCCTTGACCTTTTTCCCCAAAAAGGAGATCTGCTGTGGACCCATTGCGATTGGGCCTACATCGCGGGATCGTTTACCGCTCTTTATCCGACGATGCATTACGGGCACACGATCGTTGAATATGCCAAAACCGGCAGATTCGACGCCGAGAAGGCGTTTTCCATCATTTCCAGATACGGCGTCACGGTGATATTTGCGATTGCCACGGCTTTTCGAATAATGATGCATGCCGTCAAAAACCCCAAAGAGCGTTACGATCTTGACGAATTGAGATCCATCACCGTGGGCGGTGAGAACATGGGCAAAGATCTTTATGAATGGGGCCAGAGGGCGCTGGGGGTTAAATTCAACGAAAATTACGGTATGACCGAATGCGATTTCATGGTTGCGAACTGTTCGAGAATAATGGACGTCCATCCGGGTTCCATGGGCCGCGCTATTCCCGGTCATATTGTCGAAGTCATCGATGAGCAGGGAAACGTCCAGCCACCCGACACCTTTGGTGAATTCGCGATCAAGCGGCCGGATCCCAGCATATTTCTGGGATACTGGGGCAATCCGGAAGCCACTGAACAGAGATTTATCGGCGATTGGTTTCGCACCGGTGATTACGGCACCAAAGACGAAAACGGATATTTCTGGTTTACCGGCCGCAAGGATTACGTCATTGAAAGCGGCGGTTACCGCATCGGACCCGGCGAGGTCGAGGATGCGCTGATCAAACACGATGCCGTAAAACTGGTCGCCGTGATCGGCGTCCCGGATGAAATCAGGGGCGAAATTGTAAAAGCGTTCATTGTGCCGGAGCAAGGTGTCACCGTCGATAAAGCACTGGAAGATCAACTCAAGCAATATGTGAAAGGCAAATTGGAAGCACACGCCTATCCGCGGGAAATCGAATTCCTCGAGGAGATGCCGATGACAGACACCGGCAAGATTATGAAAAATGAACTGCTGAAAATGGACAAAAAAAGCCGCACAAAGTAGATTCACCGCCCGAGCTTGGATCCCGCTCCGCGGGGCTTCGCTAAAGGCGCAGAGGACGAAGAGAAACAAAAAATAAAAAAGCTTTGCGATCTTCGCGTCTCTGCGGTGAACAATAGAAAAATGGAAAAACAAAATAATAGGAGGCCGGGGGATGGGGACAAAGTTGATACAAAGCCGGGTTGAAGATCGTATCGGGTGGATCGCGCTGAACAACACCCGCAGAAAAAATGCCCTTCACAATACGATGTATGAATCAATTCTTGATTTGCTCGATGCCTATGAAAAAGATGAGCAAGTCAGAACTGTTGTGATCAAGGGCAATGAGGGTAATTTTTCGGCGGGGTATGATCTGTCCCAGGGTTTGCCGGATCCGTATCGTGATTTTGTTAAAAATCTCTCCAGCGCCTGTGCAAAGCGGCTCTGGTACTGCAAAAAACCGACTATATCAATGGTAGAAGGCTACTGTGTGGGGGGCGGATTTGAACTGGCGATGGGAGCGGATCTGGTCTATGCCGCCGAGGATGCGGCGCTGGGAGAGCCCGAAATCGATTTCTTTTTTACGCCGGATTACAATAGCATCCCCTGTCTGACGCTGGCCCGAAAAGCCAAGGAAATGATCATGCTGGGAACCGTTGTTACCGGCACCGAGGCGGCGGCAATCGGGCTTGTGAATAAGGCCTTTCCATCAGAGCAACTGGAAGCCGAAGTGATTAAAATCTGCCACCGAATTGCCAGCCTGCCTCCAGAAACCGTAGAAGTGGCCAAAGTCGGCTTAAACGGCGCTTTAGACGCGCAGGGTTTTAAAAATGCGATCGATTATGGTGAAGAAATTGCGATATACAACGGGCTGCTGAGCAAAACCAATCCGAAATGCGAATTGTTTTACAGGACCGCTAAAGAAAAGGGAATCAAAGAAGCCATAAAACTGGTGAGGGATTACAAGCAATCCGGTCAGGCGGGAGAAGCGGGCTGGAAGAAGGAATAGGACTTGATGGTTGCACCTGATGAGGAAAATGCAGCGTGATAACTGATTTTTTAGCGTTTGCCGAAGGCCCCTTGCTGTGGATTGTTTTTGTTCTTTTCGGCACGGGGCTGCTTTTACGAACGGTTTTTTTTGGGCTCTGCATCATCCGTCGCCGCCCGTCTTTAAACCGGCATCCAGCCTTCAACGCACGCCCATTCCTTATCCTGCGCCTGTTGCTTCCGTTTCACAATGCCTTCCTGAAAAAACCATTGTATAGCCTGCTGCGTTACGTGTTTCATATCTGTCTTTTCGTCGTTCCCATCTGGCTTGCCGGCCATATCAGCCTGTGGGAGGGGTCTCGCTTCGAATGGTACTGGACGCCGCTGCCCGATGACTGGGCAGATACGATGACATTGATCGTACTGGCAGCCTGCTGCTATTTTCTTTTGCGCAGAATCATTTTGGGCATCATGCGCGAAAACGTCTCTATCCGGGATTACCTGTTTATCATTCTGACGGCCCTGCCCTTCTTAACCGGATATTTCTACACGCATGGCAGTTTAGACCACATCTCTTTTTTCGAAACCTACATGTGGTATTTTCACGTGTTGAGCGCTGAGGCCATGCTGCTGATGATCGTTTTCATGTTTTTGCGAACACGGTTGACGGCCGATCAATGCATTGGATGCGCTGCTTGTGAAATCAATTGCCCCACAGGAACGCTTGAAACAAACGATATCCAGCGCCAGCGGGTGTTCACCTATTCGCATTATCAATGCATTTGCTGCGGGACCTGTGTGGGGGTCTGCCCGGAGAATGCAGCCGAATTAAGGCATGAGATCAATTTCGCGCACATCTATCGGGTCTTTGCGAAACGCCAGATCCGGACCGTCGCACTGGCCATCTGTGACAGCTGCGGTATGCCGATTGGGCCGCTGCCGCAAATACAAAAGCTGCAGGAGGTGGCGGCCGCCAGTGATGCTGAAATCGAAACCCTGAATTGCTGCGACCATTGTAAAAAAACAACTGCTCGAAAAAGTCATTTGTTCCCCGATGCCTGGCAGCTGCCGGCCGGCGGTCAGGAAGAAGGCAGCCGACCGGCTAAATAATTAAAGGTTCGAGTCGTTTTACCATTCCACACATGTCATTCCCGCCCAGCAGACGGTGTCGCAATCTTCAAGCGAGGAAAATGAGCCCTATTGTCATTCCGGGCTTGACCCGGAATCCAGTCCTTTTTCAAAGTGTTACCGTGCTGGATGCCGGATCAAGTCCGGCATGACAGGCAGAATTTAAGCGCTTTTTTGAATTACGACGCACGCGGGCAGGCGGGAATCCAGAAATGTTTTTATGTTTGGATCCCCGCACCCATCTTCACGTGGGCAGACTCTACACGAAGACAAGGCCGGGATGCCCGCCTTCGCGGGAAGGTAAATGAGCACTTTGCCAAAGGCGCTTCCGGTTGGCTGGTTGACTTTTGTTAAGAGGTTGTTTAAGTTCATGATCGAGCCCGCTTCGTTTTGAATTCCATGACCATCGTGTCTGGCTAACAGCGGGCTCGATAGCGTTCAATTCGAGGTCAACACGAAACCAAAACGGCTCAATCTAGCCCGCAAGCATGAAAACGCCGCTTTAATTTAAGGGACTATAACCGTTTAGCGGCTTGCGAATCCGTGGATTTTATGAAAATACCCCTTCAAGAATTTGCCTATAAAAAATGCCAGGAGCTCATCGGATCGGGCGAATTATCTCCCGGGCAGCTTTACAGTGAATCGGCAATGTCCAAGCAATTGGGAATTTCGAGAACCCCTCTCAGAACGGCCTTGCAGCAACTTGAAAAAGAGGGACTCATCATCCGGCTCCCGCAGCGCGGCTTTTATGTCTATGATTTTCAAGAAAAAGATATCGAGGAGCTTTTTACCATCCGAAAAGCGATAGAAGGTTATGCCGTTGAACACATCGCGAAGGAAAAACGAGAGATTGATCTCGGACAGGCAAAGATACATTTGAAGGCCCAGGAGGACGCCCGGCAATCCGATGATTATTCGATCTTTATCCGGGAAGATCGAAAATTTCACGAAAATCTGGTCAACGCCCT